>JAZNNZ010000026.1:0-15757 GCA_045580525.1 Acutalibacteraceae bacterium | reverse complement strand
ATAGTGTATTTCAATAAGGGATTTATTTCATTGAAAAGAACCCTCTTTTGTCAGTAAACAAAAGAGGGTTCTTTTCTGGTGCCGGTGGCGGGGGTCGAACCCGCACGGTATCGCTACCAACGGATTTTGAGTCCGCCTCGTCTGCCAATTCCAACACACCGGCTTTTATGTAATTATTATACCGCTAAAACTTATAAAAAGCAACCTGCGATATAATAATTATTTTTTTATTTTTGGTTTACGGAATAACACTATAACACATATTATTACAAGCACCAAAGAAATAAGTAGTGGTACTACCACATTATTTGCAAAGGGTAAACCACCGGCTTCTGTTCCAATATTCATACCGTAAAAGCTGAATATCATGGTAGGAACCGAAAGAACCAAAGTAATAGCCGCAAGTAGACGCATTACGTTATTTAGGTTATTGGAAATAACCGATGCAAAGGCGTCCATGGTTTCTGATAAAATGTTAAGATAAATACTTGACATTTCAATGGCCTGTTTAATTTCAATCATAACGTCTTCCATTAAATCTTGATCATCTTCGTACATTTTTATGTTTCTTGTACGCATAATTTTAGATAATGTTAGTTCGTTAGATTTTAATGAAGTGTGATAATAAACGAAGGCTTTTTGCATATCTAATAACTGCACAAGTTCTTCGTTGCGCATAGATAAGCGAAGCTTTTTTTCTAATGAGTCAGATTTTTTCTGCATCAGGTGAATGTACTGCAAAAAGCGGGTGGCCACTCTGAAAAGAATATGCAATAAAAACTGTGTTTTATGTGCAGTATTAATATCTTTTACAGCACCTTTGGCAATTTCACGAATTACCGAATGGTTTTTTGTGCAAACCGTAATAATATTGGTT
The DNA here is from genome assembly GCA_045580525.1 of Acutalibacteraceae bacterium. Lineage (GTDB taxonomy): Bacteria > Bacillota > Clostridia > Oscillospirales > Acutalibacteraceae > UMGS1279. The sequence continues at coordinate 14,880 of JAZNNZ010000026.1, read as the reverse complement.
TTGGTAAGTATTATACCAAACGGTGTGGTATAATAGCTGATCTCTTCCCCATTTTTATCACTACAGGGAATGTCCAAAATAATTAAGGTTTTATCATCTTCTGTAACGATGTGAGATGTTTCTTCTTCGTCTAATGAAGAACGAAGGAATTCTTCAGGCAAATCGAAGGTGGTTTGAATTTCTTCAATTTCGGCATTTGTGGGGGCATAAACATTTACCCATGCGCCATCTACTAAAGAATCTACCTTTTCGGTTACGCCATCAGTTGTTAAGTAATATTTAATCATAGCTACAACCTTTCTTTCAAGGCTTAGCTACTTTGCAAGCCTTGAACCAATATTTAATTTTCTACTTCGGGGATTAGGCTCAATGCTCACAAACTCACATCCTTTATGTTAATTTTTGTTTTGATAAGAAAAAATCGTTGCAAACCAAAAAGGTCTGCAACGATTTTGGTGAGCTATCGGAGATTCGAACTCCGGACACCTTGATTAAAAGTCAAGTGCTCTGCCAACTGAGCTAATAGCTCACAGCGACCAATATATTATAGCAACTGTAAAGCGGTTTGTCAAGTAAATTTGATAATTTTTTTATTGTTTTTAATATAAAAATCTCCCTAGTATTTTAGGGAGATTTTGTTTGTTTATACAATTTTATTTATTGGCGTGCCTTTAATAAAGCAATCAAGATTTTTTGCAACCAATTCAATAAGTTCTTTTCTTGTGTCTCTATCTGCCCAGGCAATATGCGGAGTAAATATTGTGTTTTTTGCGGTAAATAAAGGACTGTTTTCATCCAGCGGTTCGTTTAAAACTACGTCTGCCGCATAACCTTGCAATTTACCGCTACTAAGAGCGTCGCAAACCGCCTGTTCGTTTACAAGACCGCCACGCGAAGTATTTACTAAATAAACGCCATCCTTACACAACGCCAAAGATTCAGAATTGATAATTTCTTTTGTTTCCTCATTTACGGGACAATGCAACGATATAACGTCACTTCTCTTTAAAAGCTCTTCTTTTGAAACAAACTCATAGGGTAAATCTTTTTTGGTTCTGCTGTAATAGATTATTTTCATACCAAAGACCGTCATAATTTCGGCAAGGCGTTTGCCCATATTGCCCATTCCAATAATACCTAAGGTTCTGCCTTTAAGTCTTGTAATATTAAACGGAAAATAGGTTCTGTCCGCTGTAAAGGACCATAGTCCTTGCTTTACGTATTTTGAATAGCTTTCGGTATTATTGCAAAGCATTAAAATAAAACATATGGTAAGCTGAACTACCGATTCTGTTGAATAACCCGGCACGTTACAAACGGTTATACCCTTTTGTTTGCAATATTCAATATCTACGTTATTATAACCTGTTGCAAAAACTCCAACGTATTTTAAATTGCGGCAATTTTCTAAAATTTCTTTAGTTAATACACTACGATTAAGAAGTATTACATCTTTATCTTTAACAAAATCTATTAACTCATTACCCTTTAAGGTTTTGGCAAAAACGGTTTCACCAAAATTTTTAAAGATGTCTAAAGAAATATCGCCATCGGTTAAGGTTTGTTTATCTAAAACTGCAATTTTCATAAAAATACCTATTCTTCTATTTCTTCTTTTGCTTTAGCTTCTTGCTCTTGCTTTTCTCTTTTTGAACGGAAAATATCAATAATACACATTTTTATAAACGCGGCCATTGGAACAGATAAAAGTATACCTACAAAGCCAAACAGTGCGCCACCTATTGTAATGGCTACAAGCACGTAAAAGGGTCTTACGCCCACGCTACTACCAACAACACGCGGTTGAATTAGATTTGCATCTATTTGCTGAACAACAATAATAATTGTAAGTGCAATTAAAGCGGTGATAATATTGCCGGTGGTAATATAGGTTGCTATAACCGAAATTGCGCTTGAAATAATAGCGCCAAAATACGGAATAAGATTACATAAACCAATGAATATACCAAGTAGTAATCCATAAGGAATTTTAAATGCACTCAAAATAATACCTAACACAACACCCACTAAAATGGCATCTAAAAATGCACCGTATAAATAATCGTAGAAAATTTTAGTGCCACGTGCAACGTAAGAATAAACGGTGTAAAGTGTTTTCTTTTTAAATACTAAATTTAAAATGCGGCCCATTGTAAGAATAATTTGCTCGTGTGAGCAAAGCATATAAACCGACATAACTATGCCAATTATAAAATCGAACACACCGCTGCCAAACTTTGCAATACCATCAACATAGGTGCTTAAAGATGACATTTCAAAGCCACCAAAAAGCTCGTTAAAATACTGTAAAACAGATTCTTCAGATACGAGTGTTTCAATTTGAGAAACGTCAAAGCCCCAAATTTTACCGTCCGTGCCGGCAAGATTGTAAATGTAATTTAATGTGCTTTGATAATAGCTTGGTAAATTAATAATTAACTGCTTAACGCTGTTTACAAGTGCAGGAATAACAAAATACAGCGCTACCGTTACAACACCAAGTAAAGCAATGTAGGTAATGCCGACAGAAATGCCGCGTGAATGCTTATTAAAAAAGTTAGTATCTTTAAGCTTTTTAAACAGCTTTTCAATTGCATTTTGCGGAATAAAAAGCAGCACTGCAATTATTACGCCTGTAACAACAGGACTAAAAATACTTAAAAAATCAAGTATACCGGAAATAACTGCAGGTAATCTATCTACCGTTTTATAAAAAATTACCAAAGCCGCAGAAAATATAAATAGCGGCACCCATAATTTTTTTAGTTTTTCAAACTTCATCGTGTTTGTCCTTCTCCTAAAATTACATATTTAAAGCTAGTAAGATGCTTAGCCCCCATTGGTCCGCGCACATGCATTTTTTGTGTGGAAATGCCAATTTCAGCGCCAAAGCCAAATTCTCCGCCATCGGTAAAGCGGGTAGAAGCATTAACGTAAACTGCGGCAGAGTCAATTTCTTTAATAAAACGACCCGCGTTATGATTACTGTCTGTTACAATACATTCGCTGTGTCCCGAAGAATATTTTTGAATATGCGCTATGGCTTCATCTATATTTTTTACTACCTTTACACTTAACTGATAATCAAGTGCTTCGTACATATAATCTTCTTCGGTAGCTAAAACTGCATCGGGTAAAATTTCAACCGTCTTCTCACATCCTAAAATACGACAGTTATATTCCTTTAAGCCTTCATAAACAAAGGGTAAAAAGGTTTTGGCAACGCCTGCTTCTACAAGCAATGTTTCAAGTGCATTGCATACAGACGGGCGTGAGCATTTAGCATTTACCACTATTTTTTTAGCCATATCCATATCTGCTGTACTATCAACAAAACAATGGCAGTTGCCTGTGCCCGTTTCAATAACCGGCACCTTACTGTTTTCTAATGTATGTTTAATTAAAGATGCACCACCACGCGGAATTATTACGCTTAAAGCTCTTAAATTCATAAGGGCGGTTGCGCTTTCTCGGCTTGTATCGGTAATAAGCTGAATTGTGCCTTCAGGCAGTCCTGCAGCTGTGAAGGCCTTTGACAAAATATCGGCAATAGCAATATTACTATTTATGGCCTCTTTACCGCCGCGAAGTATTGCGGCATTGCCGCTTTTTAAGCAAATTGCGGCGGCATCTGCGGTAACGTTTGGTCTTGCTTCGTAAATAATACCAACAACACCTAATGGCACCGAAACCTTATTTATTTTTAATCCGTTAGGACGCTCTATTTTTTCTAAAATTTTATTAACGGGATCTTCTTCTTCGGCTATTTCTTTTAAAGAAGATGCAATACCCTTAATTCTTTCTTCGGTAAGACGAAGGCGGTCTATAAGAGAATCGCTAAGTCCCTTTTCTTTTCCGTTTTTTATATCAATTTCGTTAGCAGATAAAATTTGGGCCTGATTTTCAACTAATGCATCGGCTGCTAAAACCAAAGCATCACTTTTAGTTTGAGCATCAATTAAGGCTAACTGCTTTGCGGCAGACTTAGCCTTTTCGCCCATAGCAAGTATATCCATTTTTATACCCCACTTTTAACAAAAGATTGTTCCTATTTTTTCACCATCTAAAAGCTTATAGATATCATTCGGATTTTCGCCCGACATAATCACCGTTTTAATGCCATGCTTTTTACAGTAACGTGCCGCTTCAAGCTTGGTTTTCATTCCGCCTGTGCCAACACTGCTGCCACTACCAGTTCCTCCTGCATTTTCAAACATTTCATCGGTAATATCATAAACCTCGTCTATCTTTTGGGCATCTTTGTTTTCTCTTGGATTTGCGGTATAAAGACCGTCAATATCGGTTAAAATTATAAGCATTGATGCATTAGAAAGATTTGCTACAATAGCAGAAAGATTATCGTTATCACCAAAAAGAATTTCTTCGGTTGAAACGCTGTCGTTTTCGTTTACAATAGGCACTGCATCAAGCTCAATAATTTTTTCTAATGTGTTTATAACGTTTTGCTTTCTGTTCTTATAATCAATAACGTCGCGGTTCATAAGTATTTGAGCCGCCGCATAGCCATATTCAGAAAAGAAACGATCATAAAAACCAATTAAATCGCTTTGTCCTATAGCCGCAAGTGCTTGTTTTGTGGCAATATCGGGTTTAGAAGTAATCTTCATTCTGCCCTTTCCCACAGCAATAGCGCCCGAAGATACAAGTACAACCTCGTGTCCGCGGTTTTTCAGTTCACTTATTACACGGGCAAGTTGTTCAAGCTTTTGCAAATTAGGCTTGCCGCCTTCGTGTGTTAAGGTGGAAGAACCCACCTTTATTACAATTCTTTTGTCTACCATTTTTTGTTCCCCAAAATATTAGTCTAAATCCTTACCGCAGCAGCGTTTATATTTTTTACCGCTACCACATGGGCATAAGGCGTTTTTGCTTACTACACCTTTACCCCTCACTGTATTTGATGCTTTATCGGTTGATTCTTCTGCAACCTTTTCGCGTTTTACTTCTTCATTTTTTCTTACAACAACCGTAAGAACACGCTTTGCGGTTTCTTCTTTTACAGAATCAATCATATCGTTAAACATATCTGTACCGTCGTTACGGTATTCTACAACGGGGTTATGCTGACCGTATGCGCGTAATCCTATACCGCGACGAAGCTCATCCATATTATCAATATGCTCCATCCAGTATTCATCAACCGTACGCAGCAGCATTACCCTTTCAATTTCACGCATTAGTTCTTCACCGTATAGTTCTTCACGCTCTTTATAAATTTGCATTGCGCGACCAATTATCATTTCAGCTACTTCTTCACGAGAAATATTTGCAAGTTCTTCGGTGGTAAATCTTAAATCGTCCTTATCTAAAATCCAATTCAAGAAATAACCGCGTAGTCCATCTAAATCCCAGTTATCGTGAACAACTTCATCATCTAAATAGTTATAAACCTCACGGTTAACGCATTCATCAATCATTTTAGCAACGTTAGAGAATACGTTTTCACCGTCCAGCACCTTATTACGTTGCTCATAAATAAGCTCACGCTGTTTGGTCATAACATCGTCATATTCTAAAACGCTCTTACGAATACCAAAGTTGCGGCTTTCAACCCTTGCTTGTGCATTTTCAATAGAGTTTGTAAGCATTTTGTTTTCTAAGGGCAGACTTTCATCAAAGTTAAGCATATTCATAATGCCGGTTACTCTGTCTCCACCAAACAAACGCATAAGATCATCTTCTAAAGAAACGTAAAAGCGGCTTTTACCCGGATCTCCCTGACGTCCCGCACGACCGCGCAGCTGATTATCAATACGACGTGACTCGTGTCTTTCGGTACCAATAATATAAAGTCCACCGGCTTCACGCACCTTTTCAGCTTCTGGTGCAATTTCTGCTTTATATTCAGCAATTTTTTGGTTATAAAGCTTTCTTGCGGCAATTATATCTTTATCATCTGTTTCTGCAAAGCCTGAAGCTTCTGCAATAATTTCATCGCTATAGCCTTCTTTTTGCAGATCGGATTTTGCTAAAAATTCCGCATTACCACCTAACATAATATCGGTACCACGACCTGCCATGTTGGTAGCAATAGTAACTGCGCCAAGCTTACCCGCTTGGGCAATAATTGCGGCTTCTTTTTCGTGGTGCTTTGCATTTAAAACGTTATGCTTAATGCCACGACGTTTTAAAAGTGCAGATAATTCTTCACTCTTTTCAATGGTAATTGTACCAACAAGCACGGGCTGCCCCTTACTGTTAGCTTCTGCAATCTCGTCAATTACAGCGTTGAATTTTGCTTTTTCGTTTTTATAAATTACGTCGCCCAGGTCTTCACGCACCATAGGTCTATTTGTAGGAATGGTTACAACGTCTAGTCTGTAAATTTCTCTGAATTCAAGCTCTTCTGTCATAGCAGTACCGGTCATACCCGAAAGCTTACTATAAAGTCTGAAGAAGTTTTGGAATGTAATGGTTGCTAAGGTTTTGCTTTCGTGGGCAACCTGAACCCCTTCTTTAGCTTCAATAGCCTGATGAAGACCTTCGTTATAACGACGACCAAACATTAATCTGCCTGTAAATTCATCAACAATAACTACTTCGCCATCTTTAACAACGTAGTCAACGTCTCTTTTCATAATACCGTGTGCTTTAATGGCCTGATTTATGTGATGTGCTATTGCCATATTTTCAGCATCGTTAAGGTTTTCAATATTAAAGGCTCTTTCTGCTTTTTTAACACCTTCTTTTGTAAGTGTTGCAGTTTTTGCCTTTTCATCTACAACATAATCACCGTCAATTTCTTGTTCTTCATCGGTAGCTTTATCGTTAAGCTCAACCACCTTATGCATTTTAAGGGATTTTGCAAAACGGTTTGCGGCAATATAAAGATCGGTAGATTTATCGCCCTTGCCCGAAATAATTAAAGGAGTTCTGGCTTCGTCAATTAAAATACTGTCAACCTCATCGACAATAGCAAAGTTGTGTCCCCTTTGAACACGGTTCTCAGCGTAAATTACCATATTATCTCTTAGATAATCAAAGCCTAATTCGTTATTGGTGCAATAGGTAATATCGGCATTATACGCTTCACGTTTGCTTTCGTTATCCATACCGTGAATAATAAGGCCAACCGAAAGTCCTAAAAAGTTATATAATTTACCCATCCATTCACTGTCACGCTTGGCTAAATAATCGTTGACTGTAACAATATGCACACCCTTACCGCTAAGCGCATTTAAGTATGCAGGTAGGGTTGCAACAAGAGTTTTACCTTCACCTGTGCGCATTTCACTTATTCTGCCCTGATGAAGTACTATACCGCCTATAATTTGCACCGGAAAGTGACGCATATTAAGTACACGCGCCGCCGCTTCACGACAAGTAGCAAAGGCTTCAACCAAAATATCGTCTAAGGTTTCGCCTGTAGTAAGACGACTTTTAAATTCTTCGGTTTTTGCTTTAAGTTCATCATCTGTAAGTGCTTTATATTCTTCTTCTAAATCTAAAACAGCTTGTTTTAGTGGCTCAATTCTTTTAATTTCTTTTGTAGAATAATCGCCAAAAAGCTTTTGTAATAAACCCATTATATTTAGTCCTTTCAAATGGATATAATTTATCTATTTTATATTATTTATATATAATACCATAAAAAACCATAAAAATAAAGAAGAATTTATTAATATTATGTTAAAATATTTTTGTCCCTTTTTTTCTACAAAAAAGCATAAAAAAAGCAAGTAGCAACCGCTACCTGCTTTTTTGTTTTTAATACATTCCGCCGCCTGCTGCTGCAGCTGCTGCGGCTGCCGCATTGGCTTTTTCTGCATCTTCTTTATTTTCTGCAACTAATGTTTCGGTGGTTAATACCATACTTGCTACAGAAGCTGCGTTTTGTAAAGCAGAACGAGTTACCTTTGTGGGGTCAACAATACCCGCTTCAATCATATCGCAATAAACTTCTTTATAGGCATCAAAACCATAGTTGGCTTTTCCGTTTTCTAATATTTTGTCTACAATTACAGAACCTTCAAGACCTGCATTTACTGCAATTTGACGAATTGGAGCTTCAAGTGCTTTAAGAACAATATTTGCGCCTGTTTTTTCATCCCCTTCAAGAGCATCAACAGTTGCCTTTACTTCGCTTATAGCATTTACCAACGCTACGCCACCACCTGCAACAATGCCTTCTTCAACAGCAGCCTTTGTAGCAGCCAAGGCGTCTTCAATTCTAAGCTTTTTCTCTTTCATTTCAATTTCGGTAGCAGCGCCACCCTTTACTACTGCAACGCCGCCTGCAAGCTTAGCCAAGCGTTCTTGAAGCTTTTCTCTGTCAAAATCACTTGTGGTAATTTCAATTTGATTTCTTATTTGAGCAACACGGGCGGCAATCATTTCTTTATTACCTGCGCCATCAACAATAATGGTGTTTTCTTTACCCACCTTAATTTGACCTGCACGACCTAATTGGTCAATGGTTGCATCCTTAAGATCAAATCCTAATTCTTCGGTAATTACCTGACCGCCTGTAAGTATTGCAATATCCTGAAGCATTTCTTTACGTCTGTCACCAAAGCCGGGAGATTTAACGCCAACGCAAATAAATGTGCCGCGTAGCTTATTAACAATAATGGTTGAAAGTGCTTCGCCTTCAATATCTTCGGCAATAATAACAAGCTTTTTACCTGCATTAACAATTTGTTCAAGCAGTGGTAAAATTTCTTGAATATTGCTGATTTTTTTATCGGTAATTAATACTAACGGTTCATCAATTACAGCTTCCATTTTATCGGTATCGGTTGCCATATAAGGAGTAATATAACCCCTGTCAAACTGCATACCTTCAACCACTTCAATATAGGTTTCAGCGGTTTTTGATTCTTCAACGGTAATTACACCGTCTGCAGAAACCTTATCCATAGCTTCTGCAATAAGGCCGCCAATAACTTCGTCCCCCGCAGAAACAGTAGCAACACGAGCAATATCTTCACTGCCGCTTACCTTTTTGGAGTTTTTAATTACAGTTGCAACTGCAGTATCAACCGCCTTTTTGATACCCTTTTTAAGTACCATAGGGTTTGCACCTGCGGCTACGTTTTTCATGCCTTCACCAATTAACGCTTGAGCAAGTACGGTTGCGGTTGTTGTACCGTCACCTGCAATATCGTTGGTTTTGGTTGCAACCTCACGAACAAGCTGTGCACCCATATTTTCAAAAGGATCGCTTAATTCAATTTCTTTTGCAATTGTTACACCGTCGTTAGTAATTAAAGGAGAACCGTATTTCTTTTCTAAAACAACGTTTCTTCCCTTTGGTCCCAACGTTACTTTTACTGCATTTGCAAGTTTATCTACACCTGCGTTTAAGCTTTTTCTGGCCTTTTCGCCAAATATAACTTCTTTAGCCATAATTACACTCCTATTCTACTATTGCAAGTACGTCACTCTGACGTAAAATTTGATATTCTACACCATCAATTTTTACTTCTGTGCCGGCGTATTTATTAAGTAAAACTTTATCGCCAACCTTTAAATACATCTCTTGCTTTTCGCCATCTACTATTCCACCCGGGCCTACTGCTACAATTTCAGCAACCTGTGGTTTTTCTTTAGCGGCAGGAGTTAAAATGATGCCGCTTTTGGTAGTTTCTTCGGCTTCTACAAACTTAATAACTACTCTGTCTAAAAGTGGTTTGATTGTCATTAAAAAACATCTCCTTATTAATTAAAGGCAATTGCCTTAAAAAACATTTTTAGCACTCTAGGCTTTCGAGTGCTAATACTATTTTAGCACCATTATAAAAAAAATCAAGACCTTTTAATAAAAAACATTAAAAGGTCCATAATTGTTAACAATTTGTTATTATTTTTTCTTTATTTTATTACTTTTTTCTAAGTTTTTTTACTAAAAATGCCGCCGCAACAATAACCATAGCCACACCTATTACAATGCCCAAAATTAAAAGATTGTTATTTTGCGGCTGCTTGATATTATCGGTTGTATCATAGGTTATTTCACTTGTGTTGGGATTTATAACGCCAATGCCTATATCAGAACTATCGGGGTTTTGTGTAATTATTTCGTTTTGTAAGTTACTCGCGCTACCGCTATTTACATCACTGCTTGTAGTAGTCTTGTTTGAAGAAGGATTTTCTAATATATGCACATTTTTAATCTGTGCGTTATAGGGAATGTCCGTTAGATCCATATCATCTAAATAAAGCTCGTTACTTATAAAATAAATCTGTGGCAAACAGTCGTTTTTTGCGGTAAATATAAACTCCACCAAAACACCATTATAGGTAATAGGAGCGGTAAAATTACCTTTTTCTAAAACGTCGGGCGTAAAACCAACCAACACTTCTCCTTTTTTATTGGCGGTATTTACCGATGAATCTAAATGTATATTAACGTAATTGCCGGTTGGCTTATATATTTTATTTATGCTTTTTAATTCTAAATTATCTTTGTTAAAACCAATTCTTGAACTGACCGTTCCAAAACCGCTGTTATTATCAATTAAAAAGTTAACCCTTAGAGTACTTCCCTGTTTTATGGCATTACCATTGTACTCTAAAATAAGGTTTGTTTTGTTTTCTGCTATTACAGTAAGGCATAGCGTAAACAACAATATAAAACACAAAAGAAAAGAAAAAAGTTTTTTCATTTGCTTCTCCTTAAGATAAAAAGTCTTCAATAACTACATCTATACAAGCAGACGGCTCAGGTGTGCTGTTTAAAAATTCAATAAACCTTAAAACTAAATCTCTATCTAAAGATAAATCATAATAAAATTTACCGCAAAGCTTTACGCCAAAGGTGGTACGCTCTTTATTATCTTCATCTAAAACAATACTTGTAATTAGTTCCGCTTTCATATTGCACCCTCTGTTTTTGTGAATATTTTCGACATTTTGTTTATTCATTATATTGTACGAGGGTGTGTTTGTCAATAGGAAATTCCAAAATTATTCACAAATTTTTAAAAGTGAGTTATAGCTTTCAATAATTTCTTGCGGATTTTTATAGGCGTTATTATATACTTCAATAATATAATCGCCCTTATAATTTTGACTTTTCATAAGGTCAAAAAAGCCTTTAAAATTAAAGCCGCCGCGAAGGGGCAAAAGACAATCTGAAGAATAAGAATGGTCACTTATATGAATGTGGGTTATCTTTTTGCCCATTGCATTTACCATATCAATAGGGTTTATTCCGCTACGAATACATTGCTTAATATCTAAAGTAAAAGAAACGTTTTCTTCTAAAATATCTGACATTTCTTTTATAAACTCAACGTCGCGGCTGCGGAAGTTTGCAACGTTTTCCTGGTTTAGCATTATTCCCTTTTCTTTTGCAAGTAAATAAAGCTCTTTATAACGTTCACAATATTCTTCTATATTTAAATGGCTTGTTGGCTTATCTCCGTGTAGGGTTACTACCTTGGCGCCCAAAGTGGCGGCAATATCAAAATATTCGGAATATATTTTTTTAGCTTCTATAAATCTGCGATAATATTCTGAAAAAATCAAAAAGGGTTCGGAAAAAGATGCATATGGATGAATTGCGGTAATTTCTACACCGTATTTTTCTTTTATGTTTATCAGTTCATCAATAAATGCAGGTTTTAATTCTGAAAGTCCGTTAAAGAAAATTTCGGTCTTTTTAACGCCGTTTTGCGCTAAAAACAAAAACGCTTCTTCGGTTTCTTTAGGATATAAACAAGCGCTTGAAACACCAATTGCCATATTTTTTCACCCCTTTATTTATATTTATTTTATATGTTTTTTAAAGGTTTGTCAATTAGACATATATTTACTTTTTACAGTACTAAAATAAGACATTTTTTGTAGCACATTAAGTATATAATTTATTAGGGTGAGGCTATGACGGTATATGCAGACATTTTAATTGGCGTAAACATTATTATAAATTTTTTACTGTTAATGTTAACCGGAAAGGCATGTAAAACCGGCTACAAAACCTTAAGAATTGTGGCCGCCGCTTTTTTGGGCGGTCTTTTTTCTTTGTACATATTTGTACCGCAACAGCACCTTTTAATTGAACTTGCTGTTAAAAGCGCCATAAGCTTACTTATAACCTTTATTGGCTTTGGCTTTAGCAGTATTAAACACTTTATAAAAACCTCATTTTATTTTTTATGCTTTAATATGCTCTTTGGTGGCATTGTACTTGCTACTTGGAGTTTGTTTAAACCGCAGGGTGTAGTTATAAATAACGGTATGGTATATTTTGACGTTTCGCCTATTTTGCTTATATCCACAACCATAATCAGTTATTTTGTAATAACAATAATTAATCGTTTTACCAAAAGAACCTTTAGCAGCAACAATAAATATAGCCTTGAGATTTTTTATAAAGATAAAAGCATAAAGGCCCTTTGCTTAAAAGACACAGGAAACGCCCTGACCGACAATATTAGCGACCGCCCCGTAATTGTTATAACCAAACAAAAAGCCATGCTTTTATTAGAGGAAGAATTAAAGGTGCAAACCGTACCTAATACAGCGGTTAAAGGCTTTAGACTTATACCCTACTATTCTGTAGGAAGCCGCGGACTGTTACCCGCCTTTAAATGTGATTACATAGTTATAAACAATAAAAAAATTTACTCTGTAATAGTGGCTGTAAGCGAAACGGAATTTAAAGAATACGACGGGCTTTTTGGAGAAGCTCTGTTAGAAAACAACTAGGAGAAATTTTATGAGATTACAATACTTTTTTTCTAAACTTTTAGCAAAGCTTTTTAAAAGACCTGTTCATTACATAAACGGACCCGAAACTCTGCCCGCCCCATTAACCGCCACCGAAGAAGAAAAGCTGTTAATAAGGCTTAAAGAAGACCCCGAAGAAGTGCGGCAGCTTTTGGTTATACATAATCTTAGGCTGGTAGTATATATTGCAAAAAAATTTGACTGTCAAACCGCGGGACTTGAAGACCTTATTTCTATAGGCACCATAGGACTAATAAAGGCGGTAAACACCTTTTGCCCCGACAAAAACATTAAACTTGCTACCTATGCTTCACGCTGTATAGAAAATGAAATTTTAATGTATTTAAGAAAATCGGTGAATATAAAATCAGAAATTTCACTTGATGAACCGCTTAACGTTGACTGGGACGGTAACGAACTTTTGCTTTCCGACGTACTAGGCTCTGCCCCCGATGAAGCATATAGACTTGTAGAAGCAGAAGACGAACTGAACGAGCTTAAAAAAATGGTGGCAGCGCTACCCGCTAGAGAACGCCAAATTATGCAGATGCGGTTTGGACTTTTTGGTATTCGCGCTTTAACCCAAAAAGAGATTGCCGATAATTTGGGTATTTCACAATCTTATATTTCGCGACTTGAAAAACGAATTATAACTAAACTGCGTAAAAATTTAGAAAAGGCAGGAGTTTAAGCTCCTGCCTTTAGTTTATTTTAAATCAATTTTTGCTAGTCCTGCTTCACTGGTTTCGCGGTAAGAAGGCTTAAGGTCACGCCCGGTTTCGCGCATTGTTTCAATAATATTATCTAAAGATATTTTTCTTGTGCTCCACAGTAAACTGGCAAGATTAACCGCATTTATGGCCCTCATAGATGCAACCGCATTTCTTTCAATACAGGGAATTTGTACCAGTCCGCAAATAGGATCGCAGGTAAGCCCTAAATGATGCTCTATGGCAATTTCTGCAGCATATTCTATCTTTTCAATATCAAGATCATACAGTTCTCCTAAAGCCGCCGCGGCCATTGCACATGCAGTTCCTACTTCTGCCTGACAACCGCACTCAGCCCCTGAAATTGACGCGTTGGTTTTTATTAAATTTCCAATAATACCCGCGGTAATTAAGGCGCAAACTATTCTATCATCACTAAAATTATTTTTAATTTGATGATAATAAAGCACCGCCGGTACAACACCTGAAGCTCCGCAGGTTGGCGCGGTAACAATGGTTTCCCCCGATGCATTTTGCTCACTTACCGCAAAGGCATATGCGCAGACCATACGGTTTTCTTTGGTTTGAGCGCTTTCGTCAATATGCTGACTGCTAAGAAGCGTTTTGGCCTTACGTTGTAAATTAAGACCGCCCGGCAAAATACCGTCTGCTTTAAGTCCTTCATTAATAGAAGCCTTCATTTGTTGCCAAACGTTATGCATATAATTTAAAAAGTCTTTGTCTTCTGTCTCAATGGCATAATCATACAAACGCCCGTTATTTGCTTTTATATGCTCGTAAATATCGTGAAACTTATCTAGCTTGTAGATTCTTTTAGGTGGTATATAATCGCTGTTTTCAAACATTATACTACCACCGCCAATGCTATAGATTATTTCGGTAGCTAAGCATATATTTTCTTTATACACTTTAACACTCATTGTGTTAGGATGATAAAGCTTTGTTTCGTTATAATCAAACTTAATATCAACCCTTTTGGGTGCAAAGGTTTTTAAAATTACGGTATCTGTACCGTGACCTTTACCGGTTTTAGCAAGTGAACCAAATAATGTAACCTCAAAAAAATCGGCATCTTTATATTTTTGTAATAAAATTTTACAAGCCTTTTCGGGACCAATAGTGTGTGAAGAAGACGGACCGCGCCCAATTTTAAAAAGCTCGGTCAAAGATTCCATACCGCTAACCGATTTTTTGTTTTCTTCGGTTTCTTCATTATAAAAATACTCTACCGTAACACCAAAAATTTTAGATAAAAGATAAATATTTTCAGAAGAAGGCATTGAAATACCTTTTTCCCATTTTGAAACCGCGCGGTTACTTACGCCTAGTTTTTCGCCCAACTCCAGTTGTGAAAGTTTATTTTTTAGCCTTAACAATTTTATTTTTTCAGAAATATTAGAATTCATATTTTTTACCCTTTGGTTGATTTTTTATATCTTTGGTTCTAATATAC
>JAZNNZ010000025.1:0-4043 GCA_045580525.1 Acutalibacteraceae bacterium | reverse complement strand
ATTTCTAAAAGTTTTGTTTTTAGTTCTTCGGTTTCGTTTATCGTCCTATGACCAAAAAAGCAACAAGCATTTTTATACATAATAAATCACCACAATACAAGTTTACCATATATGGTCTAAAAAGTCCATATATGGTCGTTGTCTTTGCCCTAAAAAACATAAACTATATTTAGAACTTATTGGGGTGATAATATGGATACGAGAAAAGCTGTTGCTAATAGATTATTGGAATTATGTGAAGAAAAAAGGTTATCGGTTAATGCGCTTGCGAGAATTTCGGCTGTGCCACCATCAACCTTAAAAAATATAATTAACGGTGGTAGCCAAAACGCAGGCATCGTTACAATTAAAAAATTATGTGACGGATTAGAAATATCAATTTATGATTTTTTCAATACAGAAACATTTAAAACTTTAGAACAAGAAATTAAATAATAAGTTATAAAAAACTCTCTGCTAAAAAAGCAGAGAGTTTTTGTTTTACTTAAATTCGGGGTGGTCAATAAGCTCAATAAACTTTGCGGTTTTACCGTCAGATTCAAAAACTATAATTTCGTTTTTGCCCTTTTTTAAATAGGGTGCAGGTAAATAAAGGGTTAGTTGTGGACCGGCTTCATTAAAATATCTGCCAATATTTTTACCGTTTACCGTTACAAAGCCCTTATTAAACCCGTCAAGCTTAACGAAGGTGTCGCAGGGTTCGTCGGTTATTTCAAATTCACCCTTTAAAAAGCAGGGCGTTGCGGTTTTTGTAGTTTTTGTGTCCACAAACTCTAATTTATCAAGATTGTCCATAGGCAGGGTGTAAATATCATAATAAAAATGCGTCTGATTACCCATTCTTACTGCACTAATGCCCTTTTTATCGCGAATTTTTGGTCCGTAGTTAATTCTGCCCATATTTTCAACCAAAATATCAATAGCTATTTTTTCTCCCTTTTTAACCTCAAACTTTAGGGCGTTGTCTTTGGTTGTGGGGGTGTTTCTAAAATAAATTGCCTTTGGCTTTTTATTTGTAAATATGTTGGCTCTGTCGTGTAAATCATCTAAATAAAGGGGCTGTTTTTCACGGGGGCCCTTCATCTCGGTATGGTATAAAATATAGCCAAAGCTTTGGTTTAATGCTTCCATAAATTTAGGGGTTACCGATTTTACAGGACTCGATAGGTTTTCTAAATTTTCAAAAAGTTCTGCTTTTTGTGTTAGTTTAACCTTGCCATAATTTGCCTTTTGGGTTTCTTTTGCGGTAATTTCGGGTACAGAGCCTAAATGCTTTTTAATTAAATCTCTTATTTTGTAGTAGGTTTTGGTTCTGTCTCCTGCTTCATTTAAAGGTGCGCAGTAATCATAGCTTGTAGTGGTAGGCTCTAATTTGCCGCCGTGGTTTGAGCCATTTAAAAAGCCAAAGTTTGTGCCGCCGTGGAACATATACATATTAAAGCTAACGTTGTGCTTAATAAAGTATTCAAGATTATCTATAATTTCATCACTTTCTCTTGTGTGATGCTCTTCAAACCAGTGGTCAAACCAGCCGCACCAATATTCCATACACATTGACGGTTGATTCTTGCGTGTTTTGTGTAAAACCCTTAAATTGCCTTTTGGGTTAGAACCGTAGTTTGAAGTAACCAAATATTCAGGCAATGTTCCACCTGTCATAAGGGTATCGGTTGAACCGTCCGAAGTAAAATACAGGCAATCCATATTATTCTTTTTATAAATATCTGCTATTTTATATAAATACTCGGTATCGTTACCGTAAGAACCGTATTCATTTTCAATTTGCAGCATAATAACGTTTCCGCCATTGGTAATTAAGTGGGGGCGCACAATGTTGAATAAATTTTCATAATAACGCTCCACAAATTTTAAAAATTCCGTACTATTACAACGAAGTGGGACATCGTATTTTAATAAATAAGAAGGCAGACCGCCAAACTCCCACTCTGCGCAAATGTATGGACCCGGTCTTAAAATAACGTTAAGGCCAAGATTTTTTGCGGTTAGAATAAATTCTTTAATATTTAATTCTCCACTAAAATCAAACACTCCTTCTTTAGGTTCGTGCAGATTCCAGCAAGTATATGTTTCAACGGTGTTAAAGCCACATTCTTTTAGCTTTAAAAGTCTGTCGTGCCAATAGGCTTTGGGCACTCTGAAATAATGTATAGCACCAGAAATTATGTAATAGGGCTTACCGTCCATTAAAAAGTCTTTTTGGTTAAAGTTAAAGGTCATATTAAACCCACCTTTTTGTTTTACTAACTATTTTTTAACATAGTTTGCGTTTATTTTCAAGCCTTTTTGAATATATTTTTTACATTAGGTTAAACTATTAAAAAATAAAAGAGAAGGAACAAAAAATGAAAACTCAAGCAAGGGTAAAAATTTTTAGTTTTGCCGCCGCTTTATATTTAATTTTGGGTGGCGCGGCCATAAAAAATTATAATCAAACCCAGGACTATAAAGACAGGCTGTATTATGATTATTCCGAAGCCCTTATGGGCCTTAACGATAATTTAGAGAATCTTAGCTTTTGTTTAGAAAAAAGCCTTTATGCTACAAGTCCTAAGGTGCTAAACACCATAGCGGGTGAGATAATGCACGAGGCTTCAAGCGCAAAAACCAATTTAGCAAGAATACCCTTAAACGATTCAGCTTTTTTAAACGTTAATAAGTTTTTAACGCAGTCGGGCGGATTTTCATATTTACTTATGCAACGCGCCGCAGAAGGTAAGGGCGTAACCGAAACCGAAACCAATACCTTAAAGGCCTTAAGCAGTGTTGCATCAAAGCTTTCTTTAGCAATTGATGAAGGTGAAGCCAGCTATAACTATATAGATGCCTTTGAAAACCTGACAATAAGTGAAGGCGCAGAAGCTACCCTTAATACGTTGCTTGAAGAAACCGAAGAAGATTTAGGCGGATACCCCAGCTTAATTTATGACGGTCCTTTTTCAGATCATCTACTTGAAAAGGAGCCGCAGCTTACTAAAACAATGACGGTAATAACCGAAACCGAAGCCGCCGCTAAAGCCGCCAATGCGCTGGACTTAAATACGGAAGAATTAAAACTTATTGGCACCGAAGAAGGGCTAATGCCCTGCTATAATTTTGAATATTCAGGCGGGGTTGTGTCGGTTACCAAAAAGGGTGGCGTAATAAACTACTTTTTAAAAACACGAGAGATTCAGTCTGACCTTATAAGCTATGAAGATGCAGTAAAAAAGGCAGAAGACTATTTAAAAAAGCATAGCGAATACACCTTTAAAAGCAGTTATTACTTTGTAGAAAACGGAGTTTGCACCGTAAACTTTAGTTATTTTAAAGATGACGTGGTTTATTATACAGATTTAATAAAGGTACAAGTAGCGTTAGATAACGGAGAAATAATTGGGCTTGAAGCCAGGGGCTTTATTGCAAACCACACCGAAAGAAGTTTTAGCGCACCCTCACTTACTCTTTCAAAAGCACAGGAAGGTTTGCCCAAAAATTCAAAGATTAAGTCCACCGCGCTTTGTTTAATACCAAACAATTATGGCGGCGAAGTGCTTTGCTACGAGTTTATAACCGAAGGCACAGAAAATAAAGATATTATAATTTATATAAATGCCAACACCGGTAAGGAAGAAGATATTTTAATTTTATTAAAAACAGATGGCGGAAGCCTGACAAAATAAAAAGAGCGAGAAAATTTTTCTCGCTCTTTGTGGTTTTTATAACTATTATTTTTTAGCGTTTAATTTCTTTTTGTAGTAAAGCATATACCAGGCATATACACCCGCGCAGCCTAAAACAAATACAACTAATATTATAATTGTTACCACGCTGCCGCCACCGCTTTCGCCCAAATAATCGTCTGTAGCTTCTATAACAGCATAGGTTGAAAGGTGTGATAATTCTGCGGTTACTTTTTCTGCTGCTTTATCAATAGTAAACGGAACGTCTTCGGTTTGTCCGTCTTCAGATACGTATAAAACCATAACCTTATCAATATCGTAATTAGCGGGTATATCAAAAGTAACGTAAACCTTACCGTTAGG
>JAZNNZ010000024.1:0-2442 GCA_045580525.1 Acutalibacteraceae bacterium | reverse complement strand
TACCGCTTTCATAGGGCAGCCCTTTTCTACGCTACACACCTTACAACCGCGGCAAAGCTCCTTATCTATTTCCATAAGGTTCTGACCAATTATGCCAACATCGTTAATATCGGGTTTTACGCAGTTATTCGGGCAACCGCCTACCGCAATTTTAAATTTGTGCGGTAATTTAACGTTGCGATAGCCTTTGTAGAATAAATTGTGTATTTCTTCCGAAAGGCCAAAAGTATCAATAAGGCCAAAAGTACAGGTTGTGCCTTTACAAGAAACAATAGGTCTTACTTTAGGTCCTGTACCACCAAATTCCAAACCGTTTTGTTCTAAAAACTCGCTGATTTTTTCAATGTTTTCATAAGGAATGCTTTGAATTTCTACACATCCGCGGGTAGTAAAAGCCACCGTACCGTTACCATAAAGCTTTGCGGCGGTAGAAATTGCATCTAGCTTTTCGGCAGTAATTTTACCGTTTACGGTTACTACCCTACCGTTAAAGCAATCTTCTGTTAATTTATCTCTTAAAAAGCCAAGCCCCTTAACACGGGCAATATCTTCATTTTTTAAACTCACACTAAACACCTAACTCTCTTAATTTTTCTATTACCGCATCTGCCATTGTGGCAAAGCCGCAATCATTTGGGTGACATAAATCAACCGTAAAAATCTCATTATATTTTAAGGGAATTAAATCTTCTCCCGATAAAAACGCAACCTTTTTATCTCCACTATTTACAGCATCTAAGTAGGTATTTTTTATTATATCTTTTCGTCTTAAATCTGTAGGACCTAAAATATGTTTTGGTTTGCTTAAAATGAGAATTTTTAAGTCCTTTTGCTTTTCTCTTATAATTTCAAAAAAGCGTTTGTGGGTATTTTTTAAATGCTCTTCTGTGGGCGCATTAAAATCGTAATCAATTACCAAAGCTGACATATCAAGTTTTGCGATATATTCAGCCATTTTTTCTTCGCCCATAGCAGAACCCGAAAAACCAAGATTTAAAATATCACAGTTCATTTCACGAGATACAATGTTTGTATAGGTTGTGCCGCTTCTTGACGAACAAGCCCCCTGTGTTATTGAAGAACCGTAAAATACAATTGGTTTACTGTTTTTATAACCCTTTGTTTTTTCAAGTTTCGCGCCCTTTTTAACACCAATATAAAGCTCGTCCACGTTGCTGTAATGTGGAAAATTTATAATTATCTCTTTGTCATTTTCGTTCCAAAGCTCAACCACGGCCTCATAACCGTTTTCGCTGTCAATTGCAGGTATTAACACACCTTTATAAAGGCTTTTACCTTCCTTTTCTTCATAAACGTCAAACCCCGCGGAACCGGTTAAAGCATAGTTTGGACTTTTAAACATATAGCTCATTTTAGCATGTATTGCAACATACGGACTATTGGTTATAAAACGCAACCTGCCACCCGCTGTGTTTTTATGTAAACGCAAAACACCCTCGCTGATATTTTCAGCATCTTTAGTTTTCATTCTTTTGAAAACACCGTCTTCTTCTATAAGACCGTAAATTGTAAAGGGCTCTTGCTTTGCGTCAAAAAATTCAATATCAGGCTTATTTATTTTGCTTTCAAAATCAAAATTTTTATCAATCTTTGCAATTTCGGACATATTTTTCACCTAAATTAAATACTTTTTTATTTTGCCGGCAGGAAGACCTATAACGTTTTCATAGTCGCCTTCAATATACTCAATAAACACCTTAGCGTTACCCTGAATAGCGTAAGAACCTGCCTTATCATACGGTTCTTCCGTACTTGTATAATCTTCAATTTCTTTATCTGTTAAGTTTTTAAATTTAACAATGGTTTCTTCGCTAGGGGTTAAAACCGTAAGTTTGCCATTTTCGGTTTTTAAAATTGCAACACCGGTTATAACACTATGCTCTTTTCCGCTTAAAGTTTTAAGCATATTAATAGCATCAACTTTATCCGTGGGCTTACCATAAATTACGTTTTCAAATGCCACAACGGTATCTGCGCCAATAACCACAGTGTTTTCTTTATTCTCAATACCATCATAAACCGCTTTAGCCTTTAAAAAGGCGTTGGTTTCAGCAATTTCTTTAGGAGTTGCCCCACTATTTATTTCGTCCGCCTTAGACACTATAACCTTAAAAACAATGCCATGTTTTTTTAATAGCTCACTTCTTCTTGGCGAAGCCGAAGCTAAAATTATATTTTTCATTCTAATCCCCTTAATTTAAACAAAAAGCCACCCTTTATTGAGTGGCTTTAAAATTATTCTTCCCAGTTGTGCCAAACGCCTTGAACGTCATCATTTTCTTCTAAAGAATCAATAAGCTTTTCCATTTTTAATGCAGCTTCTTCATCTAGTGATGTTGTGGTAGCGGGAATATATGCCACTTCACAGCTTAATAGTTTAGCACCTTTACTTTCTAATGCATCCGAAACCGTACCAAGATC
>JAZNNZ010000023.1:0-6969 GCA_045580525.1 Acutalibacteraceae bacterium | reverse complement strand
GGGTAGTTCATTATAGAAAAAAATTACCGATAAATAGGCTTTTTGATTTTGAAGCTCGTAAAGGGCAATTTGTTTAATAATACAACTTGGCTAATTGGCGGTCAGGTTTTAAGACTGATATTGTCTTTTTTTATTAGCACTATTACAACGAGATATTTAGGACCATCTAACTTTGGTATCATAAATTATATTAGTTCATATATCGCTTTCTTTTCATCAATAATTGGACTTGGTATAAACGGTGTAATTATTCAAGAACTTATTACAAAACGTGAAGAAAACGGTAAAATTCTTGGTACTGCCATCGTATTCAGATTTATTACAAGTGTAGTTTGCACTATAGCATTTTTAATAACAATATATTATGCAGACGGTGCCGATAAACTTACTATGATAGTAGCTTGCTTGCAGGCAATACAATTACCGTTTTTATGTTTAGATACACTTAATTATTGGTACCAATCTAATTATCAGTCGAAATATGCAGTTATTGTTCAAACGATAGCCTACGTAGTGACGTCTGCATATAAAGTGTTTTTGCTTATTACTGGCAAAAGTGTTGAATGGTTTGCGGCTTCAATGTCTTTAGACATTGCTTTAATAAGCATTTTATATCTCGTAATTTACATTAAACAAAAAGGACAAAAGCTAAAATATTCACAATCAACGGCTAAAAGACTTTTAAAGCAGTGTGGTCCATTTATATTAGCTAATATTATGGTTGTTATTTATGGTCAAATGGATCGTGTTATGATAAAGCATATGTTGAATAGCGATGCAGAAGTTGGTCTTTATTCTGCCGCCATCACCATTTGTTCTCTTATAAGCTTTATACCTATAGCAATATTAGAGTCCGGAAGACCGCTTGTGGTAGAAGCAAAAGAAAAAAGTGAAGAGCTTTATCGTTTGCGTTATAGACAACTTGCCGCTAGTATCTTGTGGATTTGTGCATTGTATTCTTTTGTGGTAACTTTGTTTTCAAAACTTATAATTAATATTTTATATGGTGAAGCATATTTACCTGCCAATTATTGTCTAAAAATAGCTGTTTGGTATACACTATTCTCATATATTGGCAGTGCTATGCATCTATGGTTAATTTGTGAAAACAAAAACAAGTATGTTTTAGTTTTCTGTACTATGGGTGCAGTCGGTAATTTAATCCTTAACTTTATATTGATACCAATTTTGGGAATAAACGGAGCAGCACTTGCAACTCTAATTACGCAATTTTTTACAAATCTTATTTTCCCATTTTTCTTTAAATCAACAAGAAATTATACTATAGAAACAGTTAAAGCACTGTTGCTTATAGGTGTAGAACCAAAGCAGTTGTTTGATATGTTACTTGTAAAATTAAAGTTAAAAAAGACTAATTAAATTTTCGGAGCAGATATTTAAAAAGTATCTGCTCTTTTATTTACATAATAAAATCTTTGTGGTAAAATATAATTAATAATTAAGAAAGGGGAATAAGGTATGGACAAATTTGTGCTACATTCAAAATATAAGCCTACCGGTGACCAACCCGAAGCTATTGAAACTCTAGTAAAAAGTATTAATAGCGGTAATAAAGAACAAGTTCTTTTAGGTGTTACTGGTTCCGGTAAAACATTTACTATGGCAAACATCATTGAAAAAGTCAATCGTCCAACCCTAGTTCTCGCTCATAATAAAACCCTCGCCGCACAATTGTGTTCGGAATTTAAAGAATTTTTCCCTGAAAATGCGGTGGAATATTTTGTATCTTATTATGATTATTATCAACCCGAAGCATATATTCCGGGTTCAGATACTTATATTGAAAAAGATTCTGCTATTAACGATGAAATTGATAAATTAAGGCATAGCGCAACCTGTGCACTTAGTGAACGTCGTGACGTTATTATTGTTGCATCTGTGTCTTGTATATATTCTTTGGGTAACCCTATTGATTACAGGAACATGGTTATTTCTTTGCGTCCCGGTATGGAATATTCGCGTGATAAACTGCTTCACCGTTTGGTCGATTTACAGTACGAACGTAACGATATTAATTTCATTAGAAATAAATTCAGAGTTAGGGGAGATACTGTTGAAATTTACCCCGCATACTCTAACGATAACGCCATTCGCGTTGAGTTTTTTGGTGATGAAATCGATAGAATTTCAGAAATAAACGTTCTTACAGGTGAGATGAAAACATTACTTGGGCATATTGGTATTTATCCCGCTTCTCACTATATAGTTCCGCCCGATGAAATGACCGCCGCACTAGAGCGTATCAGACAAGAAATGGAAGAACGTGTTGAATTTTTTAATAATACAGGAAAGTTAATTGAGGCTCAAAGAATAAGACAAAGAACAGAGTATGATATGGAAATGCTCCAAGAAATAGGTGTTTGTAAGGGCATAGAAAACTATTCTCGTGTGTTGTCTGGTCGTCCCAAAGGAAGTGTACCGTTCACCCTTTTAGATTATTTTCCAGATGACTTTTTGCTTTTTGTTGATGAAAGTCACGTTACGTTGCCACAAGTACGCGGTATGTATGGCGGAGATAGAGCGAGAAAAGAAAATTTGGTTGAATATGGTTTTCGTTTACCATCTGCTTTTGATAATAGACCACTTAATTTTAACGAATTTTATAGTAAATTAAATCAATCTGTTTTTGTTTCTGCTACACCTAGTGATTTTGAAAAAGAACACGCCGCTGTAATTGCAGAACAGGTAATAAGACCAACCGGATTATTAGATCCTGTTGTAGAAGTGCGCCCAATAGATGGACAAATTGATGATCTTATTGGTGAAATAAACGAGCGTACCGCCAAAAACGAAAGAATATTGGTTACAACGCTAACTAAAAAACAAGCCGAAAGCTTGACTGAATATCTTGAAAATGTTGGTATTAAGGTAAGATATATGCACTTTGATATTGATACCATTGAAAGAATGGAGATTATCAGAGATTTAAGACTTGGTGAATTTGACGTACTTGTTGGTATCAATCTTCTTCGTGAAGGACTTGACATACCCGAAGTTTCGCTTGTATGTATTTTAGATGCCGATAAAGAAGGCTTTTTAAGAAGTGAAACCAGTCTTATTCAAACAATAGGTCGTGCGGCTCGTAATGCAGAAGGTAAGGTTATTATGTACGCTGATGAAGTAACCGGCTCAATGCAAAGAGCAATAAGTGAAACCTTCCGTCGTCGTGAAATCCAAATGACTTATAATGCTAAAAATGGCATCACACCTAAAACGATTGTAAAAGATGTTTTTGATATTATTGAACTAACACCGAAATCACAAGAAGACGATAAAATTTCTAATAAAAAGCTTACAAAATCAGAGCGTGATAAGCTTGTAGCCACACTTACTGCACAAATGAAACAGGCCGCAAAGATGCTTGAATTTGAACATGCCGCATATTTAAGAGATAAAATTCAAAAATTGCTATCACAATAATTTAAAAAGGCTGTAAAAATTTTATTTACAGCCTTTATTTTTATTTACATTATAATTTTTTTGAGTTATAATAACTATGTATAGTTTTATACTGGGGGAAAAGTTTTTGGCAATAGATAAAATTATAATTAAAGGTGCAAATGAGCACAACCTGAAAAACGTTGACGTTACCATTCCGCGTGACAAACTTGTGGTTTTTTCGGGCCTTTCCGGTTCGGGTAAATCTTCACTTGCGTTTGATACAATTTTCGCAGAAGGTCAAAGACGTTATATGGAAAGTCTTTCATCCTATGCACGTCAGTTTTTAGGGCAAATGGAAAAGCCCAATGTTGATAGCATTGAAGGCCTTTCTCCCGCTATATCTATTGACCAAAAAACCACGTCAAAAAACCCCCGTTCAACCGTTGGTACAGTAACTGAAATTCATGATTATTTAAGACTGTTATATGCTCGAGCAGGTATACCTCATTGTCCAATTTGCGGTAAAGAAATAAATAAACAAACGGTAGATCAAATTGTAGATAAAATTTTAGAGCTAGATCATGGCACCAAGTTTCAAATTCTTTCACCCATTGTTCGCGGTAGAAAGGGCGAATACGTTAAAGAGCTTGAACGTGCAAAAAAACAAGGATTTTCTCGCGTTCGAATTGATGGTATTATTTATGATCTTGCAGAAGAAATAAAGCTAGAAAAGAATAAAAAGCATATTATAGAAATTGTTGTTGACCGTCTTGTTATGAAGGACGGGCTGAAAAGTCGTATAGCAGATAGCGTTGAAACCGCATCTGAACTTTCGGGTGGTCTTGTTGAAGTTCTACTTAATGAAAATGATATTATGGAATTTTCACAAAACTATGCTTGTCCCGATCACGACGTATCGTTGCCTGAACTTACTCCAAGAATGTTTTCTTTTAATAACCCATATGGTGCCTGTCCTACATGCACTGGTCTTGGAGTTTACTTAGAAATTGATGAAAATTTACTAATTCCGGATAAGAACAAATCTCTAATGGAAGGCTGTATTAAGGCGTTTGGTTGGGGCGGCGGTTGGCTTGGTGTAAAAAGCCAAAATTCCATTGCCGGTATGTATTACGAAGGTCTTGCCAAAAGATATGGTTTTTCTGTTGATATGCCCTATAAGGATATACCCGAAGAAGGTAAAAAAGCTATTCTTTACGGTACAAACGGAGAAAAGCTTAATATGACACGTCGCAGTGAATGGGGTGGTGGCAAATACATTGCTCCTTTCGAAGGTATTATTAATAACCTTAACCGTCGTTACAAAGAAACTCAAAGTGAATATTCAAAAAAAGAAATAGAAAGCATTATGTCGGCGCATCATTGTCCCGATTGTAATGGTCGTCGTTTACGCCCGGAGGCTCTTGCTGTAACCATAGGAGGCAAAAATATTTATGAGGTTTCAGATTTAAGCATTGTTGACAGTCTTGATTTTTTCAAATCATTAAAATTTACTCCTAGTCAGCAAATTATTGCAGGTCCAATAGTTAAAGAAGTATGTGAAAGACTTGCCTTTTTAAAAAGCGTAGGATTAGAATATTTAACCCTTAATCGCGCAAGTGGAACCCTTTCTGGTGGTGAAAGTCAGCGCATAAGACTTGCCACTCAAATTGGTTCTTCGCTTATGGGAGTGTTGTATATTTTAGACGAACCAAGTATTGGTCTTCATCAACGCGATAATGAAAAATTAATAGAAACCCTTCATCGTTTAAGAGATTTAGGTAATACGCTTATTGTTGTTGAGCACGATGAAGATACAATGCGCGAAGCTGATTATATTGTAGATATTGGACCTGGTGCGGGTGTTCATGGTGGTAATATTATTGCATGTGGTACACCCGAGGAAATTGCTAATAACGAAGCTTCAATTACAGGTGATTATCTTTCCGGCAGAAAAAGCATTCCTATACCTAAAACAAGAAGAAAACCCAACGGTAATTATTTAACTGTTAAAGGCGCATCGGAAAACAACCTTAAAAATCTGAATGTTAAAATACCTTTAGGTGTATTCATTGCGGTTACGGGCGTTTCAGGTTCAGGTAAGTCATCTTTAATTAACGAAATTTTATATAAAGAGCTTTCCTCTAAGCTTATGCGCTCTAAAGAAATACCCGGCAAATTTAAGACTATTGAAGGGTTAGAGCATTTAGATAAGGTTATTGCTATTGACCAGTCTCCAATTGGCAGAACACCAAGAAGTAATCCCGCAACCTATACCGGCGTATTTAATGACATTAGAGAATTGTTTGCTCAAACCAAAGACGCCAAACTCAAAGGTTATAATCAGGGTCGTTTCTCATTTAACGTTAAGGGTGGACGTTGCGAAGCCTGTGAAGGCGATGGCATTTTAAAAATTGAAATGCACTTTTTACCCGATGTTTACGTGCCCTGTGAAACCTGCGAAGGTAAGCGTTATAACCGTGAAACGTTGGAAGTTAAATATAAAGACAAAAATATTTACGACGTACTGGAAATGACGGTCGAAGAAGGTATGTATTTCTTTGAAAGCATTCCCAAAATTCATCGCAAATTAAAAACACTTTATGACGTTGGATTGGGCTATATTAAAATTGGACAAAGTGCAACCACGCTTTCGGGCGGTGAAGCACAACGTGTTAAACTGGCTACCGAGCTTTCAAAACGAGCCACAGGTAAAACCATATATATTTTAGATGAACCAACCACCGGTCTTCATACGCACGACGTTAAAAAACTTTTAGAAGTTCTAGAAAAGTTGGTTGAAGGCGGCAATACAGTTCTAGTGATTGAACACAATCTGGACGTTATTAAAACTGCCGATTATATTATTGATTTAGGTCCTGAAGGTGGAGATCGCGGCGGTATGATTGTAGCTACTGGAACACCCGAACAGGTTGCCAAAAACGAGAATTCCTATACTGGTAAATTCTTAAAAGAAAAATTAAAATAATTAACACATTGTTCATTTGTTTATCATTAACTTTAAATATACTAAATAAAGGGGGAATATAGCTTGTTTGGATATATACAGCCAAAGCGTGAAGAACTGAAAATTAAAGAGTTTGAAGCCTATAAAGCGGTTTATTGCAGTCTATGTAAACAACTTGGTAAAAACTATGGTTTTTTCGCAAGAATATCTTTAAGCTATGATTTCACCTTTTTAAGTATGTTAAGACTTGCACTTATGGATGGTTGTAATAATTTTGAACGAAAAAATTGTGTTTATAATCCATTTAAAAAGTGTAATTACTTAAAAGATAATTTATCTGATCTTGATTACACTGCGGCAGCAGCTGCAATTTTACTGTATTTTAAGATGCTTGATAATGTAAATGATGAAAAAGGTTTTAAAAAATTCTGTTATAAAATAGCATCAAATGTTTATAAAAAGTATTATAAAAAGGCAAAAAACAATTATCCTGAATTAGCTTTAGCTGTTGAAAAATATATTTATGCACAAACAAGTTTAGAGCAAGAAAACTGCACTAATTTAGATATGATAGCCGAACCAACTGCGGTTTTATTGGGTAA
>JAZNNZ010000022.1:0-8779 GCA_045580525.1 Acutalibacteraceae bacterium | reverse complement strand
ATAAGTAACAAGATCGCCTACGGTTTTAATATTCTCAATTTCTTCATCGGGAATTTCCGTAGAAAATTCATCTTCGATTGACATTAAAAGTTCAACTACGTCCAAGCTGTCTGCACCTAGATCTTCGGCAATGTCCATAGTAAGTTCAATCTCACTTTCATCCTTGCCAAATTGATCTGCTAAAATTGCAATGATTTTTTCGGATATCATATTACACCTCCAAAGAACTTATGTATAAATTTTATTTAAAATATAGTGTTTTGTCAACAGTTTTTTACAAATTTCTTGTATTTTAATCTTTAAAAGCCCTTAAAGAATTCAGCACACACAGTACCATAACACCTATATCTGCAAACACAGCTTCCCACATAACAGCAAGTCCCAAAGCCCCTAATATAAGGACAACGCCCTTAACTGCCAATGCAAAAATAATATTTTGTTTTGCAATGTTAACCGTCTTTTTAGCAATTTTATGGGCCTTTATTATTTTGCCGGGGTTATCATTCATTATAACCATATCGGCCGCCTCTATTGCGGCATCAGAACCAAACGCCCCCATTGCAACGCCAATATCAGCACGGGCAATTACAGGAGCATCGTTAATGCCATCACCCAAAAAGGCTACACTCCCCTTTTCGTTTAACAGCTTTTCTACCGCCGCAACCTTATCTGTAGGCAAAAGCTCGTATTTTGTTTCTTGAATTTTTAATTTGTCGGCTATTTGTAATGCTATGGTTTTACTGTCGCCTGTAAGCATAACAGTTTTAATACCGCTGTTATTTAATTTTTCTATTGTTGCTACAGAATCTTCTTTCAGACTGTCTTCAATAACTATATAGCCTAAATATTTATTACCCAAAGCAACGTAAACTACAGCCGCTCCTTCGGCATTTTCGGTTATATCTATATTATATTTATTAAGTAGCGAACTATTACCTACAAGCAGAATTTTTTCGTTTAATCTTGCGGTTATGCCAAGCCCTGCCGTTTCTGTAATTTCTGTTGCTTTATAAGATGGGTTTGGCACCTTTTGCAGAATAGCTTTTGCTATGGGGTGCCCTGAAAGTTTTTCACCGGCAGCAGCATAATTTAAAAGTTCTTCTTTTGTACAGTTTACAGCCTTTACGCTTTGCACCGAGAAAACGCCTTTTGTTAAGGTGCCGGTTTTATCAAAAACTACGGTATTAAGCTTTGCCAGTGCTTCTAAATAGTTTCCGCCCTTTACAAGTATACCGCTTTTTGAAGCCTTGCCAATACCCGCAAAAAAGCTTAAAGGAACCGATATTACCAATGCGCACGGACAGGAAATTACTAAAAATATCAGGGCTCTATAGAGCCAATTACCAAACTGCGAAAAGCCTAAAAATATTGGCGGTATAAACGCTAAACACAATGCGGTTATAACAACTATTGGTGTGTAATATCTTGCAAACCTGGTTATAAACCTTTCGCTTTGCGATTTTCTGCCATAGGCGTTTTCTACCATTTCAAGTATTAATGACGCGGTTGATAAATTATATTCCTTTTCTACAATAGCGGTTATAGGACTGTTAAGGTTTAAGCTTCCGCTTAAAATAACGTCGCCCACTTCTACTCTATAAGGTTTGCTCTCACCCGTTAATGCAGAAGCGTCTAAAAAGCTTGAACCCTCAATTATTTTACAGTCAAGCGGCACCTTATCACCCGGGCGTATTACAATAACGTCACCCTGCTTTATGCTTTTGGCAGCCACCGTTTTTATACCGTCATCTGTTTTTATATGGGCGGTATCCGGGCGTATATTCATTAATGCAGAAATCTGTCTGCGCGAATGGTCAACCGCCTTTTCTTGAAAGATTTCACCTATCTGATAAAAGATAATTACAGCGGCGCCTTCTGAAAATTCACCAATACATAATGCACCTATTGACGCTATAGACATTAGAAAATTTTCATCTAAAACCGCACCAATAAATATGTTTCGTACAGCCTTAAAATAAACGTCGTAACCGGCAATTAAGCAGGTTAAAACGTAAAGGCCAATTTTAATATATAAATTTGACAGATTAACAATTGCTAAAAATAAAAACAAGCAAAAAGCAATAACCGCTCTTACAATTTTTAAGTTTTTCATATGATTTCTACCTTACAGTCCGGCTCACTCTTTTTGATTATCTTTAAAATTTCAGCTTCTACTTCATCATAGTTTTCGGCAGACGATTCAATAAGTAACTTCATTGTAAAAAAGTTTAAAATTGCTTCATCTACACCTTTTATTTTGCTGATTTTATATTCCATTTTAGATGCGCAGGCCGCGCAACATAAATTACTTAATTGATATAATCTTTCCATAATGCACCTACTTTTGTTTTGCGTGATTAATGTGTGTGAAGGCTTCTGAAATAATGTCTTCCACGTGGTTATCATCTAATGAATAAAAAATGTTTTTACCATCTCTGCGGCTTTTAACTATTTTTGCCGCCCTTAAATGACTTAAATGATGTGAAATTGCAGACTTGGTCATAGAAAGCACTTCGGCAATATCGCAAACGCACAACTCGTTACCCATAAGTGTAACAATTATGCGTAGTCTTGTGTAATCTCCAAGCACCTTAAAAAACGATGACGTATCTAATGTTAATTCTTCACTTGGCATATTTTTTAAAGCTTTTTCAATACTTTTTTTGTGGGTTTCATTTGTGCAACAAATAATATCTTCCATTTTAGCTCTCCTAAAATATATTCTTTGAAAATAAAAATAGAACAGTTGAATGGTTGTTCAACCGTTCATATTATATTCTTTCAATTTTTTATTGTCAAGACTTTTTGCAAAAATCTTTTATTGCCGCATTCATAGAGCGTGTCATTTCTTTGGAAAACTCACCATTATGCTTTCTTTCACAAAAACGTTTTATATAACCGCCTATTTCTTCTTGCGTTATTTTTTGGCGTTCTATGAGCATTTCATCTAATGTGTCCGCTCTTTTTATATCGTAGCGGTTTTTAAACACAATATCCTCGGCTTTAAAGCGCGGCGGTTTTTCTCTTTTAATTTGATTTTCGGTTGGATAGCCAAACACCACCATACAGGTTGGCACAACGTAATCGGGTAAATTAAAAAGTTCTTTATGGATTTCGTAATTTTCAATAATGTCACCAATATAGCAAGAGCCAATGCCAAAGCTTTCGGCCGCCACCACAGTGTTTTGAGCAGCAATTAAAGCATCTTGATTTGCTAAAAGAAGGTCCCCTTCTCCTAACGCTCTGACATTATCGTTATATTTACTATAGGCTTTAAACCAGCGATAATAATCGGCGCAAAAGACAAGCACCAACGGTGCCTTTTCTATAAATGGCTGATTATCGCAAGTAACAGAAAGCCTTTGCTTTAAGGCTTCATCGGTTATATCTAAAATAGTATAAAGAGTCATATTACCGGCAGTTGGCGCAGTAAGGGCGGCATTTAAAATTTCGGCCTTAATTTCAGCAGGAATTTCCTTTTCTAGAAACTGCCGCACCGATTTTCTTTGCTTTAAGCTTTTAATAATTTCGTTCATAGCATCTCCGTAAAAAATAAAATAAATCTTAAGCCTATGGGCAAATAGACTATGCCGCACAGCACCCGAACCTACGTCCCGCGGCACAAACTTTAGATCTGCACGAACTTTGGCGGATTGGGTGTTGCGACTTGTAATTGGTGGACCCGAAGGGGATCGAACCCTCGGCCTTACGGATGCGAACCGTACGCTCTCCCAGCTGAGCTACGGGCCCATTAAAAAAATAATAACACATTTATTAATACTTTACAATAACAATAAAACGCGGCAATCATACAATTGCCGCGTTGCTTTTTTATTTTGCTTTTTATTCAACGTCTATTACGTTTACGGGGCAGGAATTTCTGGCCTCAATAACCTTTGGTAGATTTTGCTCGTTTGGTTGGTTTATTACTTCTGCAAGACCGTCATCCTTCATTTTAAAAACTTCGGGGGCGGTATCGGCGCAAACGCCGCAACCAATGCAGCCTTCATTAATTTTTGCAAACATACTTTTTTCACCTTCTTTAAGGGTATGTTTGCCAAAAACCTTTTATTTATTCTTTTACAAGCGCTGTTACAATTTCGCCGATAATCATATTGTGGTAATCCTTTGTAGGATAAACCTTATCTATAATTTCGGTACCGTTAAAGCCTTCTTCTGAAAGCTGTTGTGTTTGATGCTTTTTGCAAATAAGCACCATACGGGCTTCTTCAAAATAAACCGCACCCGTTTTTGCATCAATAACCGGTGTTAAGTTACACTCTTTGGTTTTATCAATATCGCGGCCGCTTAATTTGCCGCAAACAGCATGAATTTTTTTATTATCTCCGTAAAAACTTACGGTATAATACTCTTCTTTTTCTATAAACTGCATCGTATAACGCTGTGGGCGAACAGCCGCCATAACGCAAGGCTTGTGCCACATAATACCCATAAAACCCCAAGATGCGGTCATCATATTATGCTTATCTTTTGTTCCTGCGGTTATTAGCATCCACTCATCATCTATCATTTTAAAAATATTTTC
The DNA here is from genome assembly GCA_045580525.1 of Acutalibacteraceae bacterium. Taxonomy (GTDB): domain Bacteria; phylum Bacillota; class Clostridia; order Oscillospirales; family Acutalibacteraceae; genus UMGS1279. The sequence goes on along the minus strand of JAZNNZ010000022.1, from coordinate 4,233 downwards.
ATTCAGGTCTTTTATATTAAATTCTTTGAACATTTTATTCACTCTCCTATTATCAAAATATTACACCTTTAAGGCTTTTTATGTCAACTGTTTTGTTAAATTGTTAAAATTTTGGCAAATTAAGGTTTTTTTACTTTACTTTTTGGTAAAATAATTATATAATATATAAAAAATGAAAGGGGTATCTTTTTATGAATTATTCTCATGAAGTACAAAATATGTGCCCACTTGCAAAAGGCGCATATCACGGTCCTGCTCCTATTCCTGAAGAAGGCAAATGGGTTCAGGTAAAAGAAGTTAAAGACATTTCCGGTCTTACCCACGGTATTGGCTGGTGTGCACCTCAACAAGGCGCTTGTAAATTAAGTCTTAACGTTAAAGAAGGCGTTATTGAAGAGGCTTTAGTTGAAACAATCGGTTGCTCAGGTATGACCCACTCTGCTGCTATGGCAAGTGAAATTTTAGTTGGCAAAACTCTACTTGAAGCACTTAATACAGACCTTGTTTGCGATGCTATTAATACTGCAATGCGCGAACTATTTTTACAAATTGTTTACGGTCGTACCCAAACAGCTTTCTCTGAAGACGGTCTTCCAATCGGCGCAGGTTTAGAAGATTTAGGTAAAGGTTTACGTTCACAAACAGGTACAACCTACGCAACAAAGGTAAAGGGTCCTCGTTATTTGGAACTTGCTGAAGGTTATATTACCAAATGCGCAGTTGATGAAAATAACACCATTATTGGCTATAAGTTTGTTCACCTAGGCAAAATGATGGAAATGATTAAAAAAGGTATGGACGCTAACGAAGCACTAGAAAAAGCAAGCGGCCAATACGGACGTGTTGATGATGCAGCTCGCCTCATCGACCCCCGTGAAGAATAATTAGGGAGGTAACAGATTATGCCATTATTTGAAAGCTATGAAAGAAGAATTAATCAAATTAATGCAGAGCTAAATAAACACGGCATTGCTTCTATTGAAGAAGCAAAAGAAATCTGCGACAAAGCCGGCGTTGACGCTTACGGTATTGTTAAAAGCATTCAACCTATCTGCTTTGAAAACGCTGCTTGGGCTTATGTTGTTGGCTGTGCTATTGCTATTAAAGATAAGGTTGCTTCCGCTGCAGAAGCTGCAGAAAAAATTGGTTTAGGTTTACAGTCTTTCTGTATTCCCGGTTCTGTTGCTGACGACCGTAAGGTTGGTATTGGCCACGGTAACTTAGGCGCTATGCTTCTTCGTGAAGAAACAAAGTGCTTTGCATTCTTAGCAGGTCACGAATCTTTTGCTGCTGCTGAAGGCGCAATTGGTCTTGCACGTAGCGCAAACAAAGCTCGTAAAGAACCCCTACGCGTTATTTTAAACGGTCTTGGTAAAGACGCTGCTCAAATTATTTCTCGTATTAACGGTTTTACCTACGTTCAAACCAAGTTTGACTACTATACCGGCGAACTTGCAATTGTAAGCGAAACTGCTTACTCTACAGGTGAACGTTCAAAGGTTCGTTGCTACGGTGCTGACGACGTTCGTGAAGGCGTTGCAATTATGCACAAAGAAGGCGTTGACGTTTCTATTACAGGTAACTCCACCAACCCAACACGTTTCCAACACCCTGTTGCAGGTACTTATAAGAAAGAATGTATTGAACAAGGTAAGAAATACTTCTCTGTTGCTTCAGGTGGCGGTACAGGTAGAACTCTTCACCCTGACAATATGGCTGCAGGTCCTGCTTCTTACGGTATGACCGACACAATGGGTCGTATGCACTCTGACGCACAGTTTGCAGGTTCTTCTTCTGTTCCTGCTCACGTTGAAATGATGGGTCTTATCGGTGCTGGTAACAACCCAATGGTTGGTATGACAGTTGCTTGTGCAGTTGCAGTTAACGAAGCATTAAATAAATAATTTAATACCAAATAATAAAAAGGACTTGGAATTTTCCAAGTCCTTTTTTATAATCTATTCTATTTTTTCATCCTTTGTACCGTCGATTCGAATTCTATATAAACCGTCAGTTTGTACCGTTGCGCATCCTTTTTCGTATTCGTAACGTTTTGCGCCACGATAATAAATCCAATCGCCAACAACCGCAAACTGCATAGTATCGCGATTGTTTATCTTTTGCATTTTTGTTCCGTCTATCTTCATTCTATATACATAACTTGGAGATACAACTTCGTTTTCGACATCGTAGGTGAAATATATCCAATCATCCATAATTACAGGTACCATACCATCACGCTCGAGCAGTTTTACCCTATCACTACCATCAATGTTTTCGCAATCAAGTCCGCCCGAAGAATATTTTTTGCCTTTATAAATTAACATTTGTTGCGAACCCACGTTTTTAAAACACTTTAAGTTTTGTCCATTAATATCCGTTTCATAAAGATGTATGTTATCTCCAAAATAAATTTTATCTGCCGCGATTTGCAGGTTGCTTCCTATTGAGTCGTGCTGAATCAAAATCACGTCGCCCGATTTATCTAAATTTGCACGATGCAATGTTTTATCTTGTGGGTTTGTGTAATAAAAACGGTCATTTACAATTTGAAAATCGAAAACATTTTCATACAAAATTTCATAAGTTTCACCGCTTGAACCATCGGTTTTTATTCTAACGTATTTAGGGGTGTTTTTACCCATATAATCTCCTAACCTAAAATACACCCATTGGTCATAAACACTTAAATAACTCGCAGTCATTCTCCAGCTTGAAAAAGAAAATATTGTTTCTTCATTACTGCCATCGTTATGGACTTTATTTATTCCTTCACGGGTAATGTAATAAATCCAATCGTCTTGATAGGCAGCCAAGCCAAAATTATTTCTTAAATTACCGGTTGAATTTCCCATTTTTAAAAATTTTTGTGTATATGTTTGCGGCTCGGAGACAGTGTCTATAAAGTTATTAAATATACTCTCTTCTTCGCAACCGCAAATCAAAAACATAATAGTTATAGATAAAATAATGCTGATTATTTTGCCAGTGAACTTCATATTATCACCACCAAATCGATTATACCATAAGCCTTTATTTATTTCAACAAAGCAAAAGCCCCGAAACTTCTTCGGGGCTTAAATCACTAGTCTTCACGAGTTGTATAAATAACAACCGAACAAGGCGGAACGGTATCTTTAATATTGCTTTCAACATTAAATACTCTATCTATTCCTGCAAGTTTGCCGCGTTCGTCAGGCTTGGTAATGTAACCTGCGTACGTATGGCGGTAAAGGGTTTCGTTTAAAGGTGCTTTAAATTCTAAATTTATAGCCTTTGAAATTTTACCTGTATTTGCAACAACAACCGTTTTAACCTTATTTTCTTTATCGGTTAGCATTGCATAATAAAGCTCTCTACCTTTTTTCCAGTCGGTTTCAATAACAGTATCGAGATTTTTTGCATAGCGTCCAAATAACCCTACACCATAATATTCAATATGCGGCACATAGGTATGATTTAATGGACTTGCCATACCGGTTAGGTGAACACCGTCTTTAAATTCAATATTATTCGAATGTCCCCTTACCCACTGCTGATCGAAAATTGACCAATAGCAAATACCGCGTATATGTTGCTTAAATGCGGCAACCGCACCAGCTACTGCATTTGGTGCTATATGCGGACGCTTTTTAGGATCGAAAAAGGGTTCGCCAATAAAGAATTCATCAGAAAACATATTGGTTTCATAACCGTTATCTCTAATAACGTCCTGCAGATTTCTGAATGCTTTATCCATAAAATTATATTTTAAATCGGGAATTTCTACGTTCGCAACTTCGTCAACACCCTCTAAACCCGGTCCTGTGTGAGTTGAATAAATATCAATCATCGTTTTATCGGGAAGGTGTTTTAAAACGTAGTCAAGCAACAGCATATCCTTTTCTGTTGTTGTCTTAGGTGCTTGGTTTGGACCTATAATTGTAATCTTGTCGCGTATGCCGTGTTCTTCTAATTTTTCGTGAAGTCCTATAACCATTTCAACATAGTCTTGCGACCAGGTATCAAGTTTATACATCTCCCAACGTGGCTCTGTAAAACAAATTGCATATTTTACGTTATCGGCATTATTTTTCCAAAAAGCTTCAAAGGCTTGTGCAACCCACTCACCATAACGACGAGCCGCCTTTTTAATTCTGATTTGGTGCTCGTTTAATCCTGTAAAATCAACATTTTTGCTCTCACCGTAAAAGTCTTCACCTTCTCCGTGAAGATATGGGTGGTCTTTATACC
>JAZNNZ010000021.1:0-5219 GCA_045580525.1 Acutalibacteraceae bacterium | reverse complement strand
CCTATTTAGTTTATAAGGTTAAAATAATTGGTTTAGAAAACCTTCCAAAAGATGGTGGTGCGGTAATTTGTGCCAATCATCAATCGTTTAATGACGTAATTTTGTTAGCTATAGCTAATAAAAGACAGCTTTATTTTATGGGTAAAGAAGAGTTGTTTAAATTCAAACCAATAGCCTTTTTGTTTAAAAAATTAGGTGCTTTTCCTGTTAAAAGGGGAAAGGGCGACGTTGCAGCTGTTGAAAATGCAAAGGAGGTTGTAAAAAGTGGTAAGCTTTTTATGATTTTTCCGGAAGGCACACGAACAAATGGTGAAATGATAAGAGCAAAAAGCGGCGCAGCACTAATTGCTTCTTCTTGTGAAAGTGATATTATTCCCGTTGCAATTAGATATAGTAAAAACAGACATTTCTTTTGCTCGGCTACATTATCTTTTGGTAAACCGTTTTCGGTTGCAAAAATAGATATGCAAAACGGTGGAAGACAAGCTATACGTGAAGTTTCTGATAAAATTATGAGTAATATTAAGGAGCTATACGATAAAATATGAATGTAACTTTAGCAAAAACAGCCGGCTTTTGTTATGGTGTAAACCGCGCAGTTAATATGGTTGAAGATTTAACAAAAAACGGTGAAAAGGTTTGCACGTTGGGACCAATAATTCATAACACCCAAATGGTTGAAAAGCTCAAAAGTGAAGGTGTAAGAATTGTTGATTCTCCAAATGAAGCCGCAGACGGTGAAACACTTGTTATTCGCTCACACGGCGTACCCAAAAATGTTATTTTAAAAGCAGAAGAGCTTTGTTCTAAGGTTGTAGATGCAACCTGTCCTTTTGTATCTAAAATACATAAAATTGTTGATAATGATGAAATTGTGTTAATAGCAGGGGACCAGCATCATGAAGAAGTTATTGGCATAATTGGGCATCATAATGGTCCCGTATTTACCTTTAATAACCAACAAGAACTTGAAAATATAATTGAAAACAATAAATTTTTATGCGAAAGTAACATAATTGTGGTTGCTCAGACCACTTTTAATCGTACAATTTGGGAAAAATGTTTAATTTTTTTAAAAAAGGTATGTACAAAAGCTAAAATTTTTGATACAATATGTAATGCTACTGCTAGTAGACAAGAAGAAGCCAAATCTCTTTCTTCAAGCAGTGATATTATGTTTATTGTGGGCGGTAAGCACAGCTCCAATACCGCAAAGCTTTATGAAATATGCAGCAGGTCTTGTCCTTCTTACTTAATCGAAACAGCCGCTGAAATTGATTTAAGTCTTTTGCAGGGAAAAAATAATGTTGGCGTTATTGCAGGGGCATCAACCCCGGCGTTTATAATTAAGGAGGTCATTAAGACTATGTCAAATTCAAACACTGAGGAAAAGGTATTAAGCGCTGAAATAACCGACGATATGTCGTTTGAGGAGGCGCTGGAAGCCTCACTCAGCAGTTTAAATACCGATCAAAAAGTTAAAGGTATTGTTTTAGCAGTTGGTCCTACTGAAATTCAAGTAGATATCGGCCGTAAACAAACAGGTTATATTCCTGCAAGTGAATATTCTTGGGAAAACAATATTGATTTAACAAAAGAGGTTAAGGTTGGAGACGAATTAAATTTAATCGTTATGAAAACCAACGACCAAGAAGGTACAATTATGCTTTCTAAACGTAGATTCGATAATATTGCTAACTGGAGCAAAATTCAAGAAGCCTACGATAATAAAGAAGTATTAGAAGGTACCGTAAAAGAAGCAATTAAGGGCGGTATTGTAGTTAAGGCATTAGGCTATGACGTATTCGTTCCTGCTTCTCAGGCTTCTTTAAACAAAAACGACGATCTTTCTGCTTTGGTTGGCACTACTGTTCCTTTTAAGGTTTTAGAAATCCGTCGTAGAAGAAGCATTATCGGTTCTGTAAAAGAAATTTTAAAAGAACAAAGAAAAGAAGCAACCGACAAAATTTGGAACTCTATCGCAGTTGGCGATAAATTCAACGGTACAGTTAAGTCATTAACAGGCTATGGCGCATTTGTTGACATTGGCGGTGTTGACGGTATGGTACATATTTCTGAGCTAAGTTGGCAAAGAATTAAAAATCCTGCAGAAGTAGTAGCTGTTGGTGACGTTATTGAAGTATACGTTAAAGATTTAGATACCGAAAAGAAAAAGATCTCTTTAGGTTATAAAAAGGCAGACGAAAATCCCTGGGTTAAATTTATGGATGCATACGAGGTTGGCTCTACAGCTAACGTTACCATTGTTGGTCTAGCTCAATACGGTGCATTTGCAAGAATTTTACCTGGTGTTGACGGTTTAATTCATATTTCTCAAATTTCTTACGACCACATTGCTAAACCTGCAGATGTATTAAAGGTTGGCGATGAAGTAACCGTTAAGATTACTGCTATTGATACAGAAGCAAAACGCGTTTCTTTATCAATTAAAGAGCTTTTAGAAGCTCCCAAAAAGGAAGAAGCAGACGAAGTTGTAGCTTCAACCGAAGAAGCAGTAGAAGTAGTTGAAGAAGTAGCAGAAGCTACCGAAGAAGCTGCTGAATAATTTATAAATTTAAAGCCGCCTATTATAGGCGGCTTTTTGTTTTATTAAAGGAAGGAGATATTTATGAAGGAATTGTTGCACATAACAAATGGCAACTCTTTATCTTCGGCTTTGCTTGTAAGTAAAGATAGCACTTATTCCGTTTTATATTCAATTTTGCATAGAAACTGTGAGCATATTTTTACTAATAATAGCAGTGTTATAATTTGTCATTCTAACCCTCCATATCCTGTGTGGGTTTGGTGCAAAGACACCAGAAACCTAAATGATATTATGTCCATAAGTAACGTTCTTTCAGAGTTTTTTCCACTTAGTAAAGGTTATAATGTAATTATTTCTGATGATACATTGAGTGCATTATCGAAAGTCAATAGTGATTTTTCTGACTATAACGTAAAAATGGAATTGTTTTCTTATCGTTTAGACAATATTAAAAATATTGAATATGATTATAAAGGTTCAATATCTTTAGCAAAATTAGAAGAAGTAGATGAACTATCATCAATATGGCACGATGCTTGTTTAGAAATGGAATTAATCGATTTTGATGTTGAGTTTTGTAAAAAAGAAGTAACAGAAAAAATTAAAAATAATTCTTTGTTTTGTTTAAAATTGGAAAATGGTGAAATAGCGGCATTAACCGGCAAAGATAAAGTAGGGGAGTATTCAAAAATTTCAACCGTTTACACACTACCACATCTGCGCCGTAATGGTTACGCCATAAATCTTGTTCATTTTGTTACTAAAACAATTTTAGAAGATAATTTAATTCCAATTCTTTATACAGATGGTAACTATAACGCATCTAACGAATGTTATAAGAAGATTGGTTATTATCAAGTAGGAAGGTTACTTAATATACAAAAATAACAAAAGCAGTCGTAAAGGCTGCTTTTTTTATTGCCATACTCGCACACCATCTATTTTTATAAATCTTGCGGTGTCAAATGTATAGCTGCTTAAAGGACGCTCAAATGCATCGTTTGTGTGTGATGCCACAAGAATTTCGGGTGTTGTGTTCACAATAATCATAGAATGATAAAATTCTTCGTTATTTCGTCCTAACTGAACAATATCGCCTGGTTCAGTTTGCCAATATTCAACAACCCTTCCAAACGGGCCAACCGATTGGTTATTAACTAAAAAATCATATAAAAAGGGAACACCCGTCCAAGAAGGACTTCTGTTATTTATTGAAATGTAATACCAACCTGTATTTGGCGTGTAATTCATAATGCCACTACCTGCATATAAACATTGCGAAACAAAATTTGTGCAATCTCCACCTAAATCATTAAAATCATAGTATATAGGATTGCGATTAAACGCCCATTTTTTCGCGTAATTTATTGCAGCTTCTCTGTTATAAGTAATAACTCTCATAATTTTCCTCCCACAATAATATATGAGAGCTAAAAAAATAAGCAACAGCTATTTACTGTTGCTTTTTTTAATTTTTATCCAAGATATAATATATAAAATTAACGCTGCCATTAAAAACGCCAAAGAAAAATAATTTATAATTATTAGTCCTTCATTAAATAGTTCAATAATGTCTAAAATTATTGATATTAAAAATAATATTGATGCAATAAAATCCAATTTTTTAAACTTTTTCATATAATCACCTTAATGTTTTACGTTACTTGCATTTTTAAGCTTTTTATACCATTTATCTGGGAGTAGATATTCTTCATTGTCCATCATTATTGAATATGTTTGATTATCATAATTCCATACTGTCATAGAAATAACTAAATAGGGTTCATTTTTAAACGTACCGAATATTTTGCAACCTTCGTAAGCAATCCAATCATTGTTGCTTTGGGTTGAATTGTTTGAGTCTTCTGTATAAGTGAATTTTTGCGAATGCACATCTGAAATAAACTTTTTAATTTCTGATTTATCTGTAATGCCGTAATTGCATAATGCATGCTTAGAATGGTCTGTACCATATGCTATATCAAATATCATCTCTAAACGCGTGCAGTTTTCTAATTTAAATTCTTTTTTAGGTAAAGAAACCTTACGGTATATACTGTACCATTCGTTTGCAGGAGAATATCTTATTAATATATCTTTTGTTTCATCGGTTTTTATTGAAAACAAGCCCGTTTGATAGTAACTGTCTAAATGTTCCGAAAAAGGCACTTCTCCTTCAACACTAGCGAAAAATTCCAATTCACCAATATATGACAAATCGCAAAATTCTACATTTGCTAACTGGTAATATTCAATACCATCGGGACTGATTAAATTATAATTATCATTTTCAGTGAAAACCAAAGCGCTTTTATTGCTGCTAATATCGCTATTTAAAATGAGATTGTCGCTTATCTCACTGCTGCTTGTTATGTTTTTGTCTATTGGTTGTACCGGGGAACAAGCAGAAAAAAGAAAAAGAGTAGAAACAGATAATAAAACACATAAACTGTTCATTAAAATTCGTTTAAATTTCATTATTATTCCTCCTTACTTTCATAATAACATATAATATTTATAATATCAATAATCGAAATTATCATTTGGTTTTAGAGTTCGAGTCGTAACATATTCACAAAATTAAAGTAATCCATCTCGTTTGAGATGGTTTATTTTAATGGCGGAGTAGGAGAGACTCGAGTGCTTTGCACCCCTCTTGCGGTGCCCAAAA
>JAZNNZ010000020.1:0-6631 GCA_045580525.1 Acutalibacteraceae bacterium | reverse complement strand
CACCGTGGGTGGTGGAGGGATTAAAAAAACGGCGGCATATACATTGCCGCCGTTAAATATTTTAAAATTTTTATTTATCCTGATTTTCTTTAGATTCTTTGGTGGAAAAGATAAAGGCAATTATTATAAGTATTGCGGCGGGTGCCATAACAAGTGAGCGGCAAAGCTGTTCCAACTTTAAAAAATAGCCCAAAGCGTAGCCTACAACCGCTAAAACAACCGCAATTACCGTTAAAACAATAATTGTTTTTTTGTTCATAATAACACTCCTTTAAAATCCGCGACTGCTTCCGCCGCCCGAAAAACCACCGCCGCCACCGGAAAATCCGCCGCCTGAGCCACCGCCAAAGCCGCCAAAACCACCGCCGCCGCGTCCACCGCGACCAATGGCATTTACAATTCCACGGGCAACAATATAGGTCATCATATCGCCGCCACCGCCACCGTGACGACCTTTACTAAATACAATAATAAACACTACAACCGCAATAATACCAATTATTGAGCCAAGAGCTTCAAGATCATCTTCTTCGGTAAGCTCTTTATCATATTCTTCTAATAGCGGTTCACCCAATATTTCAATGGCAACCTCGTTTACTATTGCGTTAAAAACAGCGGTAAGACCTTCAGAAAACTCATCGTTTCTAAAGTGTTCCATACCGTAAGTGTCTAAAATGCGGCCGCATTTAGCATCTGTAAGGGCGCCTTCCATACCGCTTCCAACTTCAATTTTTACTTCTCTTTCGCTTACAGCAAGTAAAAGCAAAACACCGTTGTCATCTTCCTTGGTGCCAATGCCCCATTCTCTTGCTAAATTTATGGCAAAATCGTCAATATCGTCGCCGCCCATATTGTTAACCGTAACTACACAAACCTGTGCGGTTGTTTGGTAATGCAAACTTTCGCCCAAGCTTTGCATACTTTGTTGGTCGGCAGGGGTTATAACACCCGCAAAATCGTTAACAAAAAAGTCGCTTGTGGGATTTAAAGCTGCTATATTAACAGTAAGTAAAAGGCCTACCGCAAAAACACATAAAAGTTTTAAAACCTTATTTTTCATTATTAAAAGTTAACGTCGGGAACCTGTGTTGCGCCTTCGTTGGCTTCAAAATAGCTGTATTCAGAAAAGCCGAACATACCGGCAAAGATGCTTGTTGGGAAGCTTCTGATTTTGGTATTAAAGGTTTTAACCACTTCGTTATAATCGTTTCTTGCTTGTGCAATGCGGTTTTCGGTGCCTTCAAGCTGGTCTTGTAATGCTACAAAACTTGCATCTGCTTTTAAGGTGGGATATTGCTCAACCACAACAAGTAAACGACTGATTGCAGAGCTTAACTCATCATTGGCCGCAGCCTGTTCTTCTAAAGTGTTGGCGCCGCTTAATTTGCTTCTTGCATCTGCAATAGCTGTAAATACTTCGGTTTCGTGTGCGGCATAGCCTTTAACGGTATTAACTAAATTAGGAATAAGGTCACTTCTTCTTTGAAGCTGAGTGCTTATTGTGCCTTCGGCAGCTTCCACATCACTTCTTAAGGTGTTAAGACCGTTGTAAGTAGAAATTAACGAACCTGCAATTATAACAATAACTGCAACCACGGCAATTAAAATAATTATGCTTTTCTTTTTCATAATTCATCTTCCTTTATAAAAGTATATAATTATTATACTCTCAAGTTTGAAGAAAATCAAGATTTGTCACAATTGTTAATATATATTTAATTTATTTATGGTTTGACAGAACACAAAATTTGTGATAATATAACTTAATTGATAATTTAAACGAAAGGCAGATGAAAAACAAAATGCCACATAAGAAAATATTTGATATCACCCCTGAAATAAATAAGCTGGGCGACATTGTCAGAAGTAAGAGCCATATTGAAAACGAGCTCTTTTTAAAGCATCAGGTAAACAGAGGACTTCGTGACCTTAACGGTAACGGTGTTATTACCGGTCTTACAGAGGTTTCTGACGTTTATGCTTTTGATATGATAGACGGTGTTAAAACCCCAAAGCATGGCGAACTTTTTTATAGGGGTATTAACGTAGAAGACATTACCGCGGCCTTTATGGATGAAGACCGTTTTGGCTTTGAAGAAGTGGTATATTTATTGCTTTTCGGTCAGCTACCCACAAAAAAAGAGCTTCATAACTTTAAAAAGCTACTTGCCGCTTACAGAACAATGCCTTTAAACTTTGTTAAGGACGTTATTTTAGAAGCACCGAACAGCGATATTATGAATTCACTTGCTCGTAGCGTTTTAACAATGTATAGTTATGATCCACACGCTAACGATAATGAAATTGCAAACGTGCTTCGTCAATGCTTACAGTTAATTGCACTTTTCCCGTCTTTTGCAATTTATGCTTATCACGCATATAATCACTATACGTTAAATAAAAGCTTAATTATTCATAACCCTGATCCTAAGCTTTCCACCGCAGAAAATATTTTACATATGCTGCGTTTAGATGGCAACTATACCAAAGCAGAAGCTAAAATTTTAGATTTAGCGCTTGTTTTACATGCAGAGCACGGTGGCGGTAACAACTCAACCTTTACAACCAGAGTTGTAACCTCTTCGGGTACAGATACATATTCTGCTATAGCGGCGGCCCTTTGCTCACTTAAAGGTCCAAGACACGGTGGAGCCAACATTAAGGTTGTTGAAATGATTAACGATCTTAAAGCCAACCTTAAAGACTGGAATAACGAAGAAGAAATTAAGGTATATTTAAGAAAACTTCTTCATAAAGAAGCCTTTGATAAAGCCGGTCTTATTTATGGTATGGGCCACGCGGTTTATTCTTTATCAGATCCAAGAGCCAATATGTTTAAAAAGTTTGTTGGCATACTTTCTAATGAAAAGGGTAGAACCGAAGAATATGAATTATATAAAAAGGTAGAGCGTTTAGCACCCGAGATTATTGCAGAAGAACGTCATATTTATAAAGGCGTTTCGGCTAATATTGACTTTTACAGCGGCTTTGTTTACGATATGCTTGATTTACCAAAAGAGCTTTATACACCTATATTTGCAATATCTCGTATTGCAGGTTGGTCGGCTCACAGAATGGAAGAAATTATAAACAACGGTAAAATTATTCGTCCTGCATATATTAATGTTCACGAAGCTTTGCCTTACGTGAAAATGGAAGATAGAAAATAATTAAAGGGCAGAGAAATTATCTCTGCCTTTTTATGTTCTATTGATTTTTTCTATAATTTGGTATAAAATAAATTTATAATATTATTTTGGAGGAAAACTATGATCTGGCATAGTACATCACATACCGAGATTTTAGAAGAGCTTAAAACCGACGCGGCAAAGGGCCTGTCTAACGGAGAAGCTTTAGATAGAATTAAAATTTACGGTGAAAACAAATTACGCGGTAAAAGAAAGGTAACCTTTATTGAACGCTTTTTTAAACAGATGGGCGACTTTATGGTTATTATTCTGCTTATTGCCGCCGCAATTTCTTTACTTGCAACAATAATTGAGCAAAGCAATGAATGGTTTGAACCGCTTATTATTGTGGGTATTGTTTTACTTAATTCGTTTATCGGTGCGTTTCAAGAATCAAAGGCGGAAGCATCGTTAGAAAACCTTAAAAGTATGGTTGCCCCATCTGCAAAGGTTTATCGTGATGGTGTATTACGCGTGATTTCTGCCGCAGAATTAGTACCTGGTGACGTTATTGCTTTAGAAGCGGGTGACTTTATTCCTGCAGACTGCCGCATTATTGAGTGCGCATCACTTCAAAGTGATGAATCTGCCCTTACGGGAGAAAGCGTACCTGTAATTAAGCAGCAAGAAATTTTAGAAGATATTACTCCACTTGCAGAAAGAACCAATATGCTGTATTCGGGCTGTTCTGTTACTTACGGTCGCGGCGTGGCTGTTGTAACAGATACCGGTATGAATACCGAGGTTGGTAAAATTGCAACCTTGCTTGATAATGCCGATAGCGGTATGACTCCATTAAAATTAAAACTAGCTTCATTAGGTAAGCTGCTTGGTATTGGCGTTTTAATTATCTGCGCCATTATATTTGTTGTTGGTTTCTTTAGCCCATCAACTTCAGACGTTTCTGGTATTGAAAAAATACTAACTATGTTTATGACAAGCGTTGCTTTGGCGGTTGCCGCAATTCCCGAAGGACTACCCGCAATTGTTACTGTAGTACTTGCTTTGGGTGTTAGCCGCATGGTTAAGCGTAACGCAATTATAAGAAATCTTCCGGCTGTTGAAACTTTGGGTTCCGCATCGGTTATTTGTTCTGATAAAACCGGTACTCTAACCCAAAATAAAATGACGGTTAAAAAGATTTTTGACGGTAAAACCTTACAAGACGATAATCTTTCAGAAGCAGGACTTATGCTGCTTCGTTTAGGCGCACTTTGCGGTGACGGTAAAATTGTTTCAGAAATGGGCAAAGAAGTGTCTATTGGCGATCCTACCGAAACAGGTATTGTAGCGGCCGCAATGCGTTTTTGCAAACAAAATAAAGATGAACTTGAAGCAATTTATCCACGTCTTGCAGAAGTTCCTTTTGATAGCGACAGAAAGCTTATGTCTACTGTTAATATGATTAACGGTAAACCCTTCTGTATCACTAAAGGTGCACCCGACGTGCTTATGGCACTTTGCACCGGCGGTAATATTGAAGGCGCAAAAAAAGCTGTAGAAGCAATGGGTGAAGAGGCTCTGCGTTGCCTGGCGGTTGCAATTAAACCGCTTGATAGCGTACCCAGCAACCCCAACCACGAAACATTGGAATACGGACTAACACTTGTTGGTATTATCGGTCTTATTGACCCACCGCGCCCCGAGGCTAAAAAGGCGGTTAAATTATGCCACCGCGCAGGTATAAGAACCGTTATGATTACCGGCGACCATATTACCACCGCGTCAGCAATAGCACGTCAAATTGGCATATTGCGTGAAGGTGAACGCGCTGTAACAGGTGCAGAAATTCAAAATATGAGCGATGAAGAATTTTCTGAAATTATTGAAGAAGTTTCGGTTTATGCACGTGTTACTCCCGAAGATAAAATCAGAATAGTTCGTCTATGGCAAGAAAAGGGCCATATTGTTTCTATGACTGGTGACGGTGTTAACGATGCCCCCGCTTTAAAGGCCGCCGATATTGGCTGCGCAATGGGTATAACCGGTACCGACGTAGCTAAAGGCGCCGCTGATATGACCTTAACTGATGATAACTTTGCAACCATCGTTTCAGCGGTTAAAGAAGGCCGCGGAATTTTTGATAATATTCGTAAAGCAATTCATTATTTAATTTCTTGTAACTTGGGCGAAGTTCTTACGGTATTTATTGGTATGTTAATATTTAAAGTGCCGATTTTTGCCGCTGTTCAGCTACTTTGGATAAATCTTGTTTCAGATACAGGCCCCGCATTAGCATTAGGCTTGGAAGACCCTGAATACGATATTATGGAACGCAAACCCAGAAAGAAAAACGAAGGCTTATTCTCGGGCAAACTGGGTATTGACGTTATTTGGCAGGGCGCACTTTTTGCCGCAATTACTCTTGCCGCATACTCAATTGGTTATACTTTGCACCT
Organism: Acutalibacteraceae bacterium; assembly: GCA_045580525.1. Lineage (GTDB taxonomy): Bacteria > Bacillota > Clostridia > Oscillospirales > Acutalibacteraceae > UMGS1279. The sequence goes on along the minus strand of JAZNNZ010000020.1, from coordinate 1,044 downwards.
ACCAAACGGTTTAGAACAAGCGTTAGCTTATGGCTCAACAATGGCTTTTGCAACACTTTCACTTTCTCAGCTTGTTCACGCATTTAACGTAAGAAGTGAACATTCACTCTTTAAAGCAGGATTTTTAAAGAATAAATATATGCTGCTTGCCGCAGGCGTTTCAGTTTTATTATTAATTTTAGTTTTATTCACACCTTTAAGAAACATTTTTGGTTTAACTGTTTTAAATTCAAGCGAATGGCTAGAAGTAATCTTGCTTTCAATTTTACCCTTTATTTTATCTGAAATTGTAAAGCTTGCTCGCCATATGATTAAAGAAAAACGCGAAGAATCAAAAGAAATTGAAGAAGCCGAAGAACCTGAAGAAACGGTTGAAGAAGCAGTTGATACTGTTGAAGATATTTCTTCTAATGAAGAAGTAGCAAAAGACCTACCGGTAGAAGCTTCTAAAACCGAAGAACAAGCAGAAGAAACCACAGAAGAATAATAAAAATTTTAAACCACCAACTTTTCAAAAGTTGGTGGTTTTTTATTGCAAATAAAATATACTTGTGATAAAATTGTTTTATTAAATGCTACTAAAATTTAGGGAGATTAGCACCATGAAAAAGCTTTTATCAATTCTTTTATCGGTAATTATTTTGGTTGTGTCTTTGCCGGTTGGCAATATTACAGCTTTTGCTGTTACCAGCGGTACTACGGGCGACTGCACCTGGACACTTGATGACACCGTACTAACCATTAGCGGTAATGGTGCAACGGCGGAACATTTTCATAATAATGATATTTGGTCGAACGCCACTGCACTAATTATTGAAGAAGGTGTAACACACATAGGTTCTGCTATGTTTTTTGATTGCACTAATTTAATTAGCGTAACAATACCTAGTAGCCTTGTAAAAGTCGGCGATTGTGCATTTTATAATTGCAGCAACCTTACAAACGTATATATTAGTGATATTGCTGCTTGGTGTAATATTGATTATGATTATGTTGAGTTTGCTGACGCTCCACTGCAGTATGCAGATAATTTATATTTAAACA
>JAZNNZ010000019.1:0-1845 GCA_045580525.1 Acutalibacteraceae bacterium | reverse complement strand
ATTATAATATATAATATTAAATACTACATCTATTATATTTTATACTTATAAATACTATATGTCAAGATTTTTTGTGCTTCATTTTTATTGACAGCATAAAAAAATATGAATATAATTTATTTAGAAATAAAAAGCGAGGTTATAAAAATGCAAGAAAACAAAACTAAAAAATTAATTTCCGCTATTTCTTATTTACCGTTTTTATGGCTTTTGGGATTGCTTTTACCAGAATATAAAAACGATAGCAACGTAAGATTTCACGTGGGACAGGGTATGGTGCTTACAATATTTGGCGCACTTACAAGCATTGTGGTTGCAGTTGTAAAGGTTGTGCTTGGAATTTTATTTTTAATTTTACCGTTTGGGGTTTGGTTAGCAAACTTAATTGGCGATATTTTAGGTTACGTATTTTTAGCAATAGAAGTATTTATGATAATTAAGGGTGTTTTAAGTGTTGTAAATGAAACACAAGAACCCCTTCCCATTTTAGGTAAATTTACTTTTTATAAATAAAGGTTCATACTTTTTAAAACATAAAGGGTGAAAATAATGCTTATAGACCGCAGGGCAATTACGGTTCTTAAAAAATTAAAAAGCAATAATATTGAAGCCTATATTGTTGGCGGTGCTGTAAGAGATTATTTATTAAGGCGCCGCCCGAGTGACTACGATATTTGTTATAACGCTGAAATTAATGAGCTTTACCGCATTTTTAAAGGCTTTAAAATTTACGAAACCGGCATAAAATACGGTACCGTTACTTTAAATTATAAGGGACTTTTAATTGAACTTACGCGTTTTAGAACAGAAGAATGTTATGTTGATGGCCGACACCCCAAAAGCGTTAATTTTGTTGGTAATATAAAGGAAGATTTGCTGCGGCGCGACTTTACTATTAACGCTCTAGCGTTAGATTATAAGGGTAATGTTTTAGATTTATTTGGTGGTAAAAACGATCTTAAAAACGGTATAATAAAAGCGGTTGGAAACCCGCACGAAAGATTTAAAGAAGACGCTTTAAGAATTATGCGCGCCTACCGCTTTGCCGCGCGTTTTGATTTTTTAATTGAAGAAAAGACCGCCGCCGCTATTTTAAAAGAAAATCAGGGGCTTAAAACCCTTTCTAAAGAAAGAATAACCGAAGAATTAAAGCAAATTCTTGCGGGTGAATATTTTTATAAAATATTTGATGAGCTTTTACTTTCTTTAAGTCCTATAATTGATAGCGATAAACTTAATACAGAAACCAATAAAACTATGCTTAAAAAGGCAAGTAAGGAACTGATTTTCCCGCTGTTTATTGTGCTTTTTAACTGTAAAAACACCCTTCGTTTAAGTAATAAAGAGCGAAAAATTATAACGGTTTTAAAAGAATTTGACAGCAAAAAGAGCATTAACGTTCCAAAGTTATTTTTAAACTATGAACAGTATGAAATTGCACTTGTTTTAGAGTTTTTAAATTTAAAAAACCTTTTATCAAAAGAAGATAAAGAGCAATATGACACCATTATAAAAAAGGGATTACACAAAAAGGCAAAGGCTTTAAAAATTGACGGTAACGATTTAATGGCGTTGGGCTTTACCGCAACAAAAATTTCAGAAATAAAACAACTACTGATGCTTTTAATTTTAGAAGAAAAAATTAAAAACAAAAAATCGGATTTAATTAAATATATAAAAGAAAACTGCAAATAAACAAAAAACGGAATGAGAACGCCCACACCCCGTAAGGCAGTATTTCCATAAAAAGCGAAATTTTTGCACAAAAACGTGTTAAAAACACCCGATACGCGTCAGCGTTATCGGGTGTTTTCGTCTCTTTTTATACTAAAAATTTTCTTTTTA
>JAZNNZ010000018.1:0-2779 GCA_045580525.1 Acutalibacteraceae bacterium | reverse complement strand
GATATTTTTATTATCAAAAGTAAGCATTAATTCTTTTTGAGGTGTTAATTTTGAAAATTTTCAAACCCGAAGATGAAATTTTAAAGAGCGTTAAAAAAATACATATGATCGGCATTGGTGGCTCAGGCATGTGTCCACTTGCTGAAATTTTACATTCTAAAGGCTATAAGTTAACCGGTTCGGATAATAACGAGAGTGATCCGCTTAAAAGGGTAATAGCACTTGGTATTCCCGTAACCATGGGCCATTTTAAAGAGAATGTTATTGGTTCAGAGCTTGTTGTATATTCCGCGGCAATCAGTCAAGATAATCCTGAACTCGTTTCTGCAAGAGAAAACAATATTCCCACAATGGAGCGTTCGGTGCTACTTGGAATTATTACAAGACAGTTTGATAATGTTATTGGTGTTTGCGGCACTCACGGTAAAACTACGGTTTCTTCTATGATTACTCAGGTGCTGTGTATAGCGGGTAGTGATCCTACAGCTGTTATTGGTGGACGTTTACCGCTTATTGGTGCTAATGGCAGGGCCGGTGAAAGTGAAAATATGGTTTGTGAAAGCTGTGAGTTTGTTGATACTTTTTTACAACTTTCGCCAGATAAGGCAGTGCTTTTAAATATTGATAACGACCATCTCGATTACTTTAAAACAATGGAAAATTTGGTTAATTCATTCACAAAGTTTATTAATATGGCAAACACAGTTTATTTAAATGGCGATGATGAATTATCTGTTAAAGCGGCAAATACTCATAAGGGTGTTAAAGTAACCTTTGGTTTAAACGAAAACAAGGATTATTATGCTAAAAATTTAGAGCAGGGCTCACTTGGTTTTAAGTTTGACGTTTATAAAAACGGTAAATTTTTAACAGATATGGAGCTTTCAATTCCGGGCAAACATAACGTTTATAATGCACTTGCGGCTTTTGCTGTTTGCTATGATATGGATATAGATGCTAAAATAATTAAAAACGCAATTAGTACTTTTTTAGGCGCAGGTAGACGTTTTGAAAAGATATTCGAAAATGAAACCTTAACATTATTTGATGATTATGCTCATCATCCAACAGAAATTGAAGCAACCTTAAAAGCGGCAAAAGAACTTAATTTTAAACGTGTAACAGTTGTTTTTCAACCCTTTACTTTTTCTCGTACAGAGCTTTTGTTAAATGATTTTATAAAAGCATTATCATTTGCAGATAGGGTGGTGCTACCACCAATAATGGGCTCACGTGAAGTAAATACAAGTGGTATTTCTTCACAAGATATTGCAAAAGGACTAAAGGATGCAACCTGTGTTGATGATTTAACTGCAGCGGCTGAATTTATTTTAAATACTGCTCAAAAAGGCGATTTTGTTGTAACAATGGGCGGTGGAGACGTTTATAAAGCGGCCTATAAAATACGTGACGCATTAATAGATTAATAAAAGAATAATCCCCCTGATTTCTACATATTATTTTGTAGAATTGGGGGATTTTTTATGAAATATTTGATTTTTACCAAAAGACACGTAATTGCTTTTTTTGCTGTTCTTTTGAGCGTTACTGTAATATCTGTATTTTCGTTTGTGTCTGCATCCAGCAATAACAGACGTATTCCAATTTATTCTGTTAAAACCGATAATAAGGTTGTGGCACTTTCTTTTGACGCAGCTTGGGGAAATGAAGATACCGAAGAACTTATATCAATATTAAAAAAATATAATATTAAAGCAACGTTTTTTCTTGTCGGTTCATGGGTAGATAAGTATCCTGAAAGCGTGAAACAATTATATAACGCAGGCCACGAAATAGGTAATCATTCAAACACACATCCTAATATGCCTGGTCTTTCAACCGAAAAGATGCTTGAAGAATTAAACACTTGTAATAAAAAGATCGAAAAAACAATTGGTGTTTCTCCTATTCTTTTCAGACCACCTTTCGGAGATTATAACAATTCATTAATAAAAAATGTTGAAAGTCTTGGTATGTATACAATACAATGGGATGTTGATTCTTATGACTGGATGGAAGGGCATACAGCCGAAAGAATAAAAACTGACGTACTCAAAAAGGTAAATCCCGGCTCAATAATTTTATTTCACAATGCTGCCATAAACACTCCTGCGGCTTTGCCTGGTATTATAGAAAGCTTAATTGCTGATGGTTACACGTTTTGTAAAATTTCCGATTTAATTTATAAAGAAAATTATACAATAGATCATACAGGCAAACAAACACCAAATAAAAAAGCTACGGAAAATCCGTAGCTTTTAAAATTTAATTATCTTTTTAATAATTGGTGTAATCTTCTTATTTTTAAGTATAAAATAAAAAATAACAGCACCAATTACATTTAATATAAGGTCATCAATATCACACGAACCGCATTTTAATAAAAGCTGCAATGCTTCAATAATGCCAATAATTACAATAACACATGGTAAATATACGTACCATTTTTTGAAATGTTTAAAAAATAATGGTAAATAAAAACCCAGTGGCATAAATGCAATAAGATTTCCAAGAAGGTTTGTTATTATTGAAGAAAGGGGAAGGGTGTGCTCGTTTGCGCTTGTTAAAAATAATGCTATTGTTTTAAATGGTATTAAATTGACCCTTGTTTCTAAAACCTGATCTCTGCCAAAATATGTGTTGGTAAAAAGCAGAGATAAAATGTAAAAAATATATACAACAAACAAACCAATAAACGTATATTTCATAATTAATGCTGATTTGTTATCGCTATTTTTTTGTAAATAAAAACTGCCAAGATATAAAGATATAGAAAAAA
>JAZNNZ010000017.1:0-1681 GCA_045580525.1 Acutalibacteraceae bacterium | reverse complement strand
TGAAGATGAATTGTTCGAGCTTTTATCTTCTTTTAAAGAGGTTCATATATTTGAAGAAGGTATAAAAAATGGCGGTATTGGCGAATATATCGCAAGCTATATAAAAAATGATTGTTTTATTCACGCTATTGATAATCAGTTTGTATCTCAAGGAGAAACAAATAGTATTTTAAATAAACTAAAGCTTGATAAAGAGGCTATGTTGGAGATTTTATGATAAAGGTTTTAGAAAAAGACAGATTAGATACCTTTGTTTTTCAGAATTCTTTTGTTGAAAGCAGGGAAAAGGCTAAAGCACTTATAATGGCTGGTGCGGTATATGTTAATAATCAAAAAGCTGACAAACCTGGTTTAACCCTTAAGGTTGGAGACGTTGTAGAAGTAAGGTCTAATCCTTTAAAATACGTTAGTCGTGGAGGTTTAAAGCTTGAGAAAGCCATGGAAAGCTTTGACATTTCATTGAATAATTCTATATGTGCTGATATTGGCGCTTCAACCGGCGGCTTTACCGATTGTATGCTTCAAAATGGTGCTATAAAAGTATATTCGATTGACGTTGGGTATGGACAATTGGATTGGAAATTAAGAACAGATAAACGTGTTGTTAATTTAGAACGTACAAACTTCAGATATGTTACCGAAAAAGAAGTACCCGATATGCTTGACTTTGCATCGGTTGACGTTTCTTTTATCTCTTTAAAATTAATATTACCTGCATTAAAAAAATTAATGAAAGACAATGCTAAGGCAGTATTGCTTATTAAACCGCAGTTTGAAGCGGGAAAAGATAAAGTAGGTAAAAAAGGTGTAGTAAGAGATAAAACCGTACACGAAGAAGTTATTAAGAATGTAATTGGTTATTTGAATGATAATGGTTTAAAATTATGTGGATTAACATTTTCACCAATTAAAGGGCCGGAAGGCAACATTGAATATTTAGCGTGTATAACCAATATGGACAATTCTGAGTATGAAGGTGTTTTTGAAACCGATGTTTTAAACGTTGTTGAACTATCGCATATTGAACTTGATAAAAATTAAGGGGTGTATATATGACAGTAATAATACATTCTAATTTTTCCAAGCTGCATACCAAAGAAATTTTATGCAATGTGGAAAATATTTTACGTGATAACAACGTAAATATTTTGTACGATGATGATAGCGAAAAGTCTATTAAAAAATGTGATTTTATTATTACAATCGGTGGAGATGGAACCATCATTCATCACGCAAAGTATGCAGCGTTATATTCTAAGCCTATTTTGGGCATTAATGCAGGTAGAGTGGGCTTTTTAACTGAATTAGAACACAATGAGGTTGGTTTTTTAAATCAAGTTTTAACGGGTAATTATTTAGTAGAAGACAGAATGCTACTAAACGTTACGCTTAATGACGATACATATTTTTGTTTAAACGATGCTGTACTTAGTAAAGGCGCGGCATCAAGAATGATTGATTTATCAGTAAAGTTAAATAATGATAATGTATCTTATAGGGCGGACGGCCTAATTGTTGCAACTCCTACCGGATCTACCGCGTATTCATTATCGGCAGGTGGACCTGTGGTTGAACCAAGTATTGATGCAATCCTTTTAACGCCAATTTGCGCACAAAAAGCTTTTGCAAAAAGCATTGCTATTAATAAAAATACTTCTATAGAAATAGGGGTTAATTGCCC
>JAZNNZ010000016.1:0-10885 GCA_045580525.1 Acutalibacteraceae bacterium | reverse complement strand
CCGCCTTCAAATGCCTTACCGTCAGTAAAGCCTTCAAAGTCAATAACAGTGGTATCGCCATTAGCTGCTGCTCTGCCTTCTACAGAAACCATTCTTGAATTTCTTTCTGCAAGAGCATTTAATTCTGCTTTTAATTCTTCTTCTGTTACAACAGGCTTAACCTTTTCAGCCTTTAAGCCTTTATAAGCGGTAACTTCAACTTCAGGTTTTGTTGTAAGTGCTACCTTAAAGTTTACACCCTCAGCCTTGCTGATAGACACTAGATCGAAATCCATCTTATCATCAATAATTTCAAGACCAGCTTCTTTAGCTGCTTCTTCAAGTGCATCTGCGTATAGTAAATTTAAAGCGTCTTCATAAAAGAAAGATTCGCCATACATACCTTCAATAATGCTTAATGGTGCTTTACCCTTTCTGAAACCGGGTACGTTAATCTTTTTAACGTTTTTTTGATATACCTTTTCGATAGCTTCTTTAAAGCTTTCGCCGCTAATTTGAATATCTAATTCATAACGGTTGGTATCTAATTTTTTACTTGCCTTTAAACTCATTGGAAATCCTCCTAAATATAAGTACAAATATTATAATAACATAAAGTTTTCCATTTTTCAATCTAAAATTTGCCATGGTGTAAAATCAATACAATCGGCAGAAATTAGTTTAAAACTTATTCCTTCATATTCTTTTACAGCGTTATTAAGGCCAAGTCCGTGTATGTGACCGTGATAGACCTTTTTAATGTTATATTTTTTTAAAATATTTATTATTGGTTCGCAAACGTAATCCCCGTAAACAGGTGGATAATGAAGTACTACAACCGGCTTTTTGCCGCTTTCTACACCCATTTTAATTGAACGTTCTAAACGGGCGGCTTCACGGGCAAGAATTTTTTCATCGCCGCTATCGTAAAACCAGCCGCGAGTGCCGCAAACTGCGTAATCACCCACTACATATGCATTATTAAATAAAATTTTAAATGAAGAAAAGTTATTTTCTTCAAAAAACTTTTCCATTTTCTTTACGGTACTCCACCATAAATCGTGATTGCCTTTAATTATTATTTTTTGACAGGGTAAGCTTTCTAAAAACTCGAAATCTTTATGGGTTTCATTCAGCTTTAGCCCCCAAGACGTATCTCCACCTAAAATAATGGTATCATCTTTGGTTAAAACTCTTTTAAACCCTGCTTTTATTCTATCTTGGTAATTTTCCCAACCACGAAAAACCGTCATGGTTTTTTCGGGTACACCAAAGCAAAGGTGCAGGTCTGATATAACATATAGGGACATAGTTCACCTACTTGCATAAAATATAAATTTCAGGACACAATAATAACGTAAGATAATTAATTTATTTTACAATTTAAGAAAGGATGAATAATTATGAGCGAATTTAAAAATGTAATACCCGGCGTTTCTTGTGACGTAAGCGACTGTGTTTACCACTGTGCAGACTGTTCTTGTGCTGCGGGTAGTATTCAGGTAAGCAACGATATGAAAAGCGGTAAAAACCAGACCATTTGTGACACATATAAAAAACAAATGGACTGCGACGGGTGTAAATTATAAATCCTTTATTGGCTCTTCTTTACGAAGGGCCTTTTTATTTTAAAAATTCAGAAACCGCAGATTTCATATCTGATTTATCTATAACACCATTAAAGCGAATTTGCTTTTCTTTTAAAGCTTTAATGCTATTTGGAATTACAGTATTGGTTTTCTTCGAAAGGTTTTCTAAATTTTCAAAATCATCATCCGATAACTCTTGATTTAAAGCGGTTAAAACGCTTGGTGCAAATTTGTAAGGAGAAGCGGTTGAAGCAATAACGGTTTTTGTGCTGTCCCCCGTATTTTTAACATAATCTTCATACACCTTAAAAGCAACCGCCGTATGAGTATCAATTAAATAACCGTATTTATCAAAAACTTCTTTAATGGTTTGTTTTGTAGCAGTGTCATCACAGCAACCGCCAACAAAGCTTTGAGATAGTTTTTCTTTAACCGAGGTTGGAACACTATATTCACCAACGCTAAAGAGTTTGTCCTGCCAAGACTTAATTTCTTCTGCATTGTTACCGTTAAGCAGATATAAAAGTCTTTCTAAATTGCTGGAAATAAGAATGTCCATAGAAGGAGATTCCGTAGCATAAAATTCACGATTTTTATTATATTCACCACTACTGATAAAATCAGTAAGTACGCGGTTTTTATTACTTGCACAAATAAGCTTATTAATAGGAATTCCCATTTGCTTTGCATAGAATGCCGCAAGTATGTTACCAAAGTTGCCGGTTGGCACTACTACGTTGAATTTTTCAGGGCAGCCCATATCAAAAAAGGCAGAAACGTAATAAACAATCTGGGGTGCCAGACGTCCCCAATTTATTGAGTTTGCGCTTGAAAGCTGAATATTTTTATCAGCTAATAATTGGTTATATTCTTTATCTGAGAAAATGGTTTTAACACCCGTTTGAGCATCATCAAAATTACCCTTAATGGAGCAAACCATAACATTATTACCCTCTTGGGTTGCCATTTGACGTTTTTGCATTTTGCTAACGCCATCGGTTGGGTAAAACACAATAATTTTAGTGCCTTCAACGTCTTTAAAACCTTCAAGTGCAGCTTTACCGGTATCCCCCGAAGTTGCAACAAGAATTACAGTTTCTTTATCGGTACCAATCTTTTTAGTTGAAGTGGTTAACAAATAAGGTAAAATTTGCAAAGCTAAATCTTTAAACGCACAGGTAGGTCCGTGCCAAAGCTCTAAAACATTTAAACTATCACTTAAGGCTTTAACCGGGGCAGGTTCATTATTATCAAAACTACCATTATAGGCATTAAAGCAACAATGATGAAGTTCTTCCTTTGTAAAATCGGTTAAAAATTTACCTAATATAATTTCTGCACGTTTAATATAATCAGCATTTTTTAAATCTAGAAAATCCTCTTTAGTAAGTGTTGGAATTTCAGTTGGCAAATATAGGCCGCCATCATTACTTAAGCCTTTTGCTATTGCATAGGCTGAATTTACCTTTTCGTTACTGTTTCTTGTTGCGGTATATTGCATTTTGGTACCTCCAAAATCAGAATGCGTTTTCAATAATTTTTAACTTTGCGTTTTTAAAACTGTTTTCGCTATCGAGCGTAATTTCTGCAACGTCAAAACGCGGTTGCAAATAATTATATATTCTACTTTTAAGTTGATAGCTTTCTGCGGTTTTTTTGATTTTTTGTATTTTTTCAGGTGTTACCGCCTCTTTGGGGCTATAGTTTGCAGTAAGTCTGCGCACCTTTACCTCTACAAATACAATTGTTTCTTCACCTTCGGCAATTAAATCAATTTCTCCATAAGCACTATGAAAGTTTTTTGCCGCTATGTAAAAACCGTTATTTAAATAATATTCTGCGGCAAGTTCTTCGCCGCTACTGCCTATTGTTTGTCTGTTAATCATATCTTTGTTAAAAAGCTTTTACGGTGATAAGGGCACACGCCATACTTTTTAATAAGGTCTATATGCTCTTTTGTTCCGTAACCCTTATGTTTTTTAAAATTATACATTGGATACTCTTTATCTAGTTCCAATAAAAATCTATCTCTTGATACCTTAGCTAAAATAGATGCCGCGGCAATTGAATAAGACTTGCTGTCTCCCTTTACAACCGCTTCACTAAAACCTAGTAATTCTGCCGGTGTGCGATTACCGTCTACAAGACAAAAATCAACCGTTTTTAGACCATTTACAGCGCGAGTCATTGCAACCATAGTGGCATTTAAAATATTAAGCTCTTCTATTTCTTCAACACTCGCGGTTGCAACACAATAATCTACTGCATTTTCAATTATTACGTCATATAACGCTTCACGCTTTTTTTCCGAAAGCTTTTTGCTATCATTCAATCCTTCAATAACAAGGCCATCGGGCAATATACAAGCGGCCGCATATACAGGCCCTGCAAGTGGTCCTCGACCTGCTTCGTCAATTCCGCATATAAGCTTAAAGCCTTTCGCTTTTAAGCTATTTTCATAAGAAAAGTCTGGCATTTTAACACGGTCTTTCTAATGATATATTTCCTATTTTGCCGCCACGAAATTCATCTACGAGCATAATTGCGGCGCGTAAAGTATCGGTATCTCCACCGCGGGCCTTCATTCCGCGTTTGGCGCCTATATTACATAAAATATCGTAGCTGTCTTCATATTCTTCATGGATTTCAAATTTATAACGGGCCTCTAAAAGCTCTTTATATTCCGGGTTTTGCACCAAAAATTCAATAAGCTTTACAGCTATAAATTCTATATCTAAAATACTGTCCTTAACAGCGCCGGTCATAGCTAAACGAATAGCCACTTCTTCGTCGTCAAACTTTGGCCATAATACGCCGGGAGTATCTAAAAGCAAGAAATTATCTTTAGTAGAAAACCATTGGTTACCGCGTGTAACACCGGGGCGGTCTTCCACCTTTGCGTGCTTGTCCCCCAGTCTATTAATAAACGAAGATTTACCAACGTTGGGTATGCCTACAACCATAAGTCTGATTGCTTTATTAATGCCCTTTTGCTTTGCCGCTTCAATTTTATTAGAAAGAAGCTTTTTTACAGCTGCAGAAAAGTTTTTTAAACCGTTACCGCTTTTGCAGTCTACCGCTACTGCGGTAATGCCATTTTCTTTAAAATAGGCTATCCATTCTTCAGTAACCTTATTATCTGCAACATCACATTTATTAAGCAAAATTAAGGAAGGTTTGTTTTTTAAAATATCGTTAAGTTCAGGGTTGCGACTTGAAAGCGGAGTTCTGGCATCTAAAATTTCTACCGCAGCATCTACTAAAGAGAGACTTTCGCCTATTTTGCGGCGGGTTTTTGCCATATGCCCCGGGAACCACTGAATTTGTTTGCCCGTTTCAGCCATTTATATTACCCCCAATTTACTAAATGGGAATATTCTGAAAATTGCTCTGCCCAAAACGTATTTTTTATCAATTTGTCCGTTTTTACCGATAACCGATGCGCGACTGTCTAATGATTCGTGCCTGTTATCTCCCAAAACAAAGATACAGTTTTTTTCAACCGTCAGCGGAAAGGTTACATCATACAAATCGGTAGTAGAGGCAGGATCAAAGTTATAGTTTTTAGTGTATGGTTCAATAAGCTTTACACCGTCAACAAATACGTATCCGTCTTTAATATCTACCGTTTGACCTTCTAATGCTATTACCCTTTTAATAATGGGTTCTTTGTTAGAAGCATTGGTTAACGAATTATCGGTATTACGGGAAATAACAACAATATCTCCCTGCTTTGGAGTGTAGAATAAATTTGAAATTACTACACGCTCATCATCGATAAGGGTGTTTTCCATAGAATCTCCATCTATACTTACTACTCTGAATAAAAAGGTAAAAATAAGCACAACTGCCAAAACCGAAGATATAACAATATCCAGCCATTCAAAAAAGTCTTTTTTAAAGCTTTTGCTTTCAGTTTTTGCTTCCATAAAAACACCACCTTTAAAATGCAAAAAAGGGAACTAAACAGTTCCCTTTAGTCTTACTTGATTTGTTCTTTAACCTTGGCTGCTTTACCAACTCTATCACGTAGATAGTATAGCTTAGATCTACGAACTTTACCGTATCTAACAAGTTCAACCTTTTCAACGTTAGGTGAATGAACCGGGAACACACGTTCAACGCCAACTCCGTAAGAAACACGGCGAACGGTAAATGTTTCGCTAATACCACTATTGTTACAAGCGATAACAGTGCCTTCAAAAATCTGAATTCTTTCTCTTTCGCCTTCACGAATCTTTACGTGAACCTTAACGGTAGAACCAATTTCAATAACAGGTACAGATTCTTTTAGGTTAGAAGCTACAAGATTTTTAATTGCGTCCATTGTTTTTTTCCTCCTTAAAATTTCAGACGTTCATAAGTTTAAAACCAGAGGACCGCCCGCTTCATTTGTCGCTTTCACGGCTATGAACCCACCCTTAAGGAAAGGGTGAAATCAAACGCTATATTATATTATCACAAGACGGTTTAAAATGCAAGTCTTTTTTTAAAATTATTCAAAAGAATTAAAATCTTTTGTTAACAGGTTATTTCTTGTTACTGTAACCACAATATCTTTACCAACTAAAAACTCGTTTATAAGCAGTTGCGGATTAATATTAAGCTCACTTCCTGCAGGTAAAACAAGCTTTAAGAGTGTGTCTTCGTTTACAAGTGTTATTTCATTTTTAATAATATGGGGTTTTAAATCGATTTCGGTTTCTTTACCCTTTTTGCCCTTTTTAATAACCTTTATTTCACTCTTTAACAAAAAGCTTGTGAGCTCTTTTGTTTGATCACCTTCAAACAAAACGAAATACTCTGCATATTTTATTTCTTTAGGTTTTAGCTTGGGCTCAGAAACCTTTATAAGTTCAATACCGCTTGGTAAAACCGCACTAAGCCTATCAAAGACTTCTTTAGCCGACATATCGCTTGTAAGCTTAAAATCCATAGCTTCCAAATTACTTTCAAAGCCTAAAGAAAGCGGTAATGCAAAGTTTATGTAAGGGTGCTTATTAAAGCCTTCGGTATACCAAACGGGTATTTCTGCTTTACGAAGCATTCTTATCATAAATCTTGTAATATCTAAGTGGGACACGAATTTCATACGGTCCTTCTTTTTATAAAAAACTCTTACATTTTCCATTTGTTAATTCCTTTTACTTGTGCAAATTCCGCATTTATAACAAGTTGCACCGCAATTATTACATTCTTCGCGGCAATTTTTTGTTGTAATGCTTTGTTTTGCCTTTTCGTTTTCGGCAATTAAATACTCCTTATTAACGCCAATATCAATTATATCCCACGGGCATTTTTCGGTATAAGAAATATCACGATAAGCATAAAATTCAGGATTTACGCCGCACTCATTAAATGCAGTCATCCATCTGTTAAAATCAAAGCATTCGCCCCAGCTATCAAGTCTTGCCCCCATATTAAAGGCCTTTTCTATAACAGCCGAAAGACGTCTGTCTCCTTTTGCAAAAATTGCTTCCAGGTATGAAGTTTCACTATCGTGCCAATTAACCCTAATCTTTTTAGATTTAACCGATTTTACAAGCAACTCTTGCTTACGCTGTAATTCTGCTTTAGTGTTTTGCGGGTAAAACTGAAAAGGTGTAAACGGCTTTGGTACAAAACAAGCAACACTCACCGTAATATTTGGTGAAATACCCTTTGGTCTATTTGGTGTTTGATAGTATAAATCTAAAATGCGCTCTGCTAAATTGGCAATGCCGATAATATCTTCATCGGTTTCATTGGGAAGTCCCAGCATGAAATATAATTTAACCGTAAAATAGCCACCCGCAAAAGCACGGGAACAGGCAGAAAAGATTTCTTCTTCGTTAATGTTTTTATTAATAGAATCTCTTAATCTTTGTGTACCTGCTTCAGGAGCAAAGGTAAGGCCGCTTTTTCTTATGGCCTTTACGCGCTCAAGTAATTCATCTGTGAAATTGTCAATTCTGAGTGACGGTAACGACAGGCTCACACGTTTTTGTTCGGTATAATCTAATAATCCTGATAAAAGCTGATTAATTTCACAATAGTCACTAGTACTTAAAGAAAGCAACGACATTTCTTCGTAGCCTGTATTTTTTAGAAGCTCTTTGGCTTGTTCGATTACGGTATCAGCGCTTTTTTCACGTACAGGGCGGTAAATAAAACCTGCCTGACAAAAACGACAACCACGTATGCAGCCACGGAAAATTTCAGATACTGCGCGATCATGAACAATTTCTGTAAATGGTACAACAAAATCTTTTGGATAATGTGAAGCATTAAGGTCTTTTATAATTCTCTTTTTAACAACCTTTGGTGCGTTTTCTTTTGGAAGATAATCTTTAATTGTGCCATCAGTATTATATGTAACGTCATATAAAGACGGAACGTAAACACCCTCTATTTGTGCGGCGTTAATTAAAAATTCTTGTTTTGTGCTACCCTTTAATTTGTGCTCTTTATATAAATCGGTTAATTCTAAATTTATCTCTTCCCCTTCGCCTATAATAAACAAATCAATAAAATCTGCAATGGGTTCGGGGTTACAAACAGCAGGGCCGCCCGCTACTACTAACGGCGATAAATCGGTACGTTCTTTTGAATAAAGCGGAATGCCGCTAAGCTCTAACATATTTAATATATTGGTATAGCACATTTCGTATAAAACAGAAAAACCAATAATATCAAATTCCTTTAAAGAATCACGACTTTCAAGCGCAAACACAGGAATATTATGTTTACGAGATACTTCTTCAAAATCTATCCAGGGCGCAAAAGCTCTTTCGCACCAAACGTCTTCGCGAGAATTTAAAGCAGAGTATAAAATTTTAAGGCCTAAGTGGGACATACCAATTTCATAGGTATCGGGAAAGCATAGCACCCATCTTATTTTATCTTTTTTATCTTTATAAACACTGCCCTGTTCCCCGCCCGAATATCTGCCGGGCTTTTGAACGGTTAAAAGCAGTTGTTCAAGTCTTTTATCATCCACTTTAAAATTCCCCTTTGCTAAAAATAGTGCAAATAAATATATATACTCCAAAAATAAGCATTGATAAATTTTTGCTTATATTTAAAATTCCAAACACAGCCACAAGCATAACTATACCTGCCACTATAAAGCTTGTAATTTTTAAGATAAACATACTTTTATCTTTATTTAAAAACGTATTTAAGGTTAAAAATAATATATCGCCACCGTCTAAACCAATAGTTGGCAACGAATTTATAAGCATAACAGCAAACGACGCTGCAGAATATATTAATAAGTAATTATTATATGTAACCTTATATAATAAATAAAATATTAAAAAGAAAAAGGCATTTGTAATAATACCTGATGCCGCTATTATTGCCTTATCTTTTACGGTTTTTGGTATAAAACCTGATATATTAATATGAAAAGGCATTAAAACAACACTTTTAGGCGCACAAGAAAGCAGTAGCATTGCTATTAAATGGCCAATTTCATGGGTTATTATTGCAAAAAACACGGGTATTAAATAACCTGTTCTATCTATAATTAAAAGAAGCGCTAAAAAAGCAGAAAATGCAAAGGTAATATATATTTCCGTTTTAAAAATTTTTATTTTCATTTCAGCTTTATATAATTTTCGGGGTTAACCTTATTATCGTTAAGTAGCACTTCAAAATGCAGGTGCGGTCCTGTTGAACGACCGGTTGAACCTACAAGAGCTATTACCTGCCCTGCTTTTACTTTATCGCCTTTATTTACTTTTAGACTGCTACAATGCGCATAAACAGTATAAAGGGCCGCTGAATGTCTTATTTTAACATAATTACCGTAAGAAGCATTATATTCCGCCGCTTCTACGGTTCCTGTTAGCGACGCAACAATCTCATCACCATATTCAGCCGCTAAATCTATACCGTTATGTGTTGAAGGTGTGTTTGAAATTGGATCGGTTCTTTCCCCGAAACGCGAAGTTACGGTATAGCTTTTTAATGGTATTAAAAAACTATTCGGGCTAACCGTTTGGCGAATTTCATTAAACACCACCATTGTATCATCAATAGGACCGCCTGCCGCCATAGAACTGCTTGTACTTGTAAAACTGCTACTACCGTATTCTTGGTTTGCTGTAGCGTTAGCGGTGGTTTCCTCTGACGTTATTACACTAACAGTAGCGCCCTGAGTATTTTCATTTAAAACTTCATCTACGTTGGTTGTGTCTTTAAAATGCTCTTTATAAAAAAGGTTGGTGTCTGTATATAAATCTGTAAAAAAGGTTTTAATTACAAGAGATACAGACAATATTACGACGCACATTAAGGTCTGCAAAACAAGTATATAAAGTTTACCATCCAGCGCTTTGGGCACCTTAGCTAATTTTTGCTCGTCCCGTATTTGCGGTCTTCTGTTTTGTTCATATTCCAAAAAAATCACCTCATAAAAATCTATGCTAAAAATTAAGCAATAATTACTGGGTGATTTTTTTTAGTTTATATTTGATGTTTTGTTAAATCTACGCGACCATCACTTAAAAAGGTTACGCCTTCATTTTGTAGTAGTTCAATTTGAGCATTAACGCCGCCAAAGACAAAGGCTTTAGATGGTTCTCCAAAACGGTTTACTACCCTATGACAAGGAATGTTTGCAGGATCAGGGTTTACGTGCAACGCATACCCTACAACCCGTGACCACCTGGGATTTCCTGCCATGGCCGCTACTTGGCCATAGGTTGCAACATAGCCTTTTGGAATGCTTTTTACAACATTATATATTTTATTAAACGTATTATCTTTCATAAATTCACCTAAAAATAATATTTATGAAATACATTTAAATTATTCAGATAAATAAGAAATAATTCTTGGCGTGGTTAAAACACCGCTTTCTTTTAGCTGATAATCGTAGCTAAAGCAGTTACCTTTGGTTCTCCAAAGGGGTGAGCCATACCAGTCTTCTAATTTATCTGTATTATGGAGTGCTCCAAATGTGTTAACTCTGTTTCCGTAAGCCACTAAATTTACGGTATGTTCTCCTTCTATAACACCAAGTTCACACGTATATGGTGCTAAAGCAACAATACCCTTTCTCTTATTGTCTAAATAAACTACGTTAGTAGTAGATGAGAAACGATCTAATTTAATTGCTTTTTTATTACCGTCACCGGTTACCGGAATATGATAAATAATATTACCACCATAGAAAGGCAGACCTTGACGTGTAACATCACCAAAGCAGATGGTTTTGGGCATATCTATAATTGTTGCGCTATCTCCAGCAGCATTTACACCAAAGTCACCTAAAATAAAGCTATTTTCAACGTTGGTTAATGGACCGAATTTAACCGATAAAATAAGTG
>JAZNNZ010000015.1:0-12361 GCA_045580525.1 Acutalibacteraceae bacterium | reverse complement strand
GGCAATTCCGCCCCGCGTTTTACGGAACGGATTGCAAGAATTATTTTTTGTTTTTTGCGTCTACCATTGCCTGAACCTTAATTGGCAGACCGTATAGGTTTATAAAACCTGCAGAATCTTTTTGGTCGTAATCACTTTCGCCGAAGGTTGCAATATCTTCACTGTAAAGTGAATAGTCACTCCAGATACCTGCGGGAATAATGTTGCCCTTATAAAGCTTTAGCTTAACCTTACCGCTAACCGGCTCTTGAGTTTTATCAACAAAAGCAGAAAGAGCTTCTCTAAGGGGTGTAAACCATTGACCATTATAAACAAGTTCTGCAAAGGTAATAGAAAGTCTTTGTTTTTCATGCATTGTCATTTTATCTAAGCAAACACTTTCAAGCAGACTGTGTGCTTTATAAAGAATGGTGCCGCCGGGGGTTTCATAAACGCCGCGGCATTTCATACCAACAAGACGGTTTTCAACAATATCAATAATACCAATACCGTTTGCGCCGCCAATTTCATTTAGCTTTAAAATAATATTTTTGGCGGTCATTTTTTCACCGTTTAAAGCAACCGGAATACCTTTTTCAAAATCTAATGTTATATAGGTTGGTTTATCGGGGGCCTTAATGGGACTAACTCCCATTTCTAAAAAGCCTTCTTTTTCGTAAAGCGGTTCGTTACCGGTATCTTCTAAATCCATACCCTCGTGAGAAAGATGCCAAAGGTTTTTATCTTTGCTATAGTTGGTTTCGCGATTAATTTTTAGCGGTATGTTATGGCTTTCTGCATATTCAATTTCTTCTTCACGGGATTTTATATCCCACTCACGCCAGGGTGCAATAATTGGCATATTGGGTGCAAAATGCTTAATAGCAAGTTCAAAACGAACCTGATCGTTACCTTTGCCTGTACAACCGTGACAAATGGCGTCTGCCCCTTCTTTAATTGCAATATCTACAAGACCTTTTGCAATGCAAGGACGCGCGTGGCTGGTACCCAGTAAATATTCTTCGTAAACAGCACCTGCTTTTAAGCAAGGAATAATATATTCGTCAACATATTCTTCGGTTAAATCCAATACATATAATTTACTTGCGCCGGTTTTTATGGCCTTTTCTTCAAGTCCATCTAATTCATCTGCCTGGCCAACGTTGCCGGAAACCGCAATTACTTCACAGTTGTTGTAGTTTTCTTTTAGCCAGGGAATAATTATTGACGTATCAAGTCCGCCGGAATAGGCTAAAACTACTTTTTTAATGTCTTGCTTGTTCATTTTAATTGATACTTCCTTTGGTGGTTTTGAATAATTATGCATTATTATACCCCTGTGGTGCATAAATGTCAAGCAAAAATGCAAATTTTAAGGTGAATTTAAAATTTTTATGCAAAAATATGCATACTCTATTGTTTATGCAGTTTTTTTATGCATGTTTTTATAAAAAAAGGCCGCTCAATTAACATTGAGCGACCGCTTTATAACAAAAATCATTTAAAATAATTGAACACCTGCAACGCAGATCATTAAAAGTAATGTAAATATACCTGCAGAAACCGCCACTATGTTGCGGTTAATTTTTTTGTTGCTGCAAACAAAGTAAATTATTAAAACCAAGCCTAAAGCAAGTAAAATTCCGTAGATACCGCTGAATGAAACGCGTACTAAATTATTAAATGTAGAAAGCAAAGATAATATTGTTACGGGAATTAGACCTAAAATAGCCGCCGCAACCCAACGTTTAACGGTTACAAGCACCGCGGTATCTTTACCGTTTTTAATATATTCAATTATAAGGCCAATAACAGCCGCGGTAAAACCTACCGCAATAATAAATCCCATAATAGCATAAAGTGCGCCTATAATTACACCGTTTTCTCCGTGAAAGCCCATATTAAAACCTGCCATAGTTAGCGCGTTTATTAAATAAGAGCCGGGAAGAATATAAGCAATTACAGAAATCAAACCATATAAGGTGTTGTTATCTGTAACAACACCGCCGCCAACGGTGTTTTCAAGCAATGCCAAAGAATTTATATCTCCGGAGAAAACTCCTGCAAAAGCGGTGTGTAAAATAAATTTAATCTGGTTTATATCACCAAACACAAAGCGTAAAATTAAGCCGATTACCAAAACACATGCGGCGGTAATACCTAAAATAACAAGTGGTGTTTTGCTGAAAAGCTTTGCGCCTTTGTTTTCTTTAATAAAGGTATAAACAATAAGACCAAACATACATAAAACCAGCGCCAAACGAATATACAAAACAACCGTGAAGGTTTTTATGTATGTAACGTTACTTATTAAATAAGCGGCAGAAAGGCCAATTGCCAAAGCAGAGTTTAAATTCTTTTCTATTTTACCCTTTGTTAAAACCGCCACGAAAATCAAAGCAAAAATAATTGTTACAGCAGAAAAATCAAACAATGTACCGGGTAAATAGTCTTTTGTTAAAAGATGATAAAGCTGTCTTAAAACGGTGCCGCAGGAAAGCAAAAAGGTGCTACCTGCAATTATAAGCGACGGTTTTAAAATATCGTGGGTTTTAAAGTGATTATAGTTGCTTTTAAACAGTTCTAATAAAAGATAAATAAAATAGCAAATAAAGCCTGCGGCAAAATTATTAAAGGTGGTTAAAACCGCACCGCCAACCGCTGTTATTAAAAAAAGAATTAAAGTGGTAAAAATTGCAAAAGGAAGGGTGTTTATTACTGCTGATAAAAGTATGCTTTTTAAATCTTTTTGCAGTAAAGAAGATTTTACCGCCGATGCGCCAAAGGTAAGTTTACAGGCGGTGTCGTACGGGTAGTTATCTTCGCTTTTAATTTTTAAGTCTACACCAAACGAAAGGTATGTTAAAAGTGTGTTTTTTATCTTCACAAAGGTTGCTCCTTATTTTTAATAAGGTTATTATACTATTGTTTTAAAATAAGTGCAAGTAAAAAAGAGCAAACAGAATTTATCTGTCTGCTCAAAAAACTATTTTATAAGTGTTTGAATACCGTCCGCAAAGCTCGATACCGCCTTTACAGCCTTTGTGGTCTTTTTAGAAATAGACTTTTTGTTTTCCATTGCCTTTTTACCTGCCACAGCGGCGGTGGCTCCTACTGCAAGACCAATTCCCATACCTTTAATAAATTTACCCTTTTGTTGCATAAAAAACTCTCCTTTCGTTATTATTGTTTGCAAAGAGAGAGTCTTTACACTTGTAAAGATTTTCTAAAAATGGTATAATTTTAAAAAATGAGAAGGGAGAAGAAAAAATGGTAAAGTTTACACTAACTAAAAATGATGCCAATATGCGTTTAGATAAGCTTATAAAAAAGCTTCTTCCCGCCCTTCCTTCTTCGTTAATGTATAAGGCCTTTAGAAAAAAAGACGTTAAAATTAACGGTAAATGGGTGCCGCAGGAATATAAGGCAGAGGAAAAGGATGAACTTACCATTTACGTTAGTGATGAATTTTTAAAGGAAGTTCCTAAAAATTATGACTTTTTAAGTTCAAGCAGTAATATAAAGGTGGTTTACGAGGACCAAAATATTATTCTGATGAACAAACCCCAAGGTGTACTTTGCCACCCCGATAAAAACGAGTATCGTGACACATTGCTTTTCAGAATGCAGCATTATTTATATAAAAAAGGTGAATATGACCCAGAAAAAGAAGGCAGCTTTGCGCCAAGTCTTTGTAATAGAATTGACCGCAACACAGAAGGCATTGTTATAGGCGCAAAAAACGCCGAAAGCCTAAAAATTATGTGTGAAAAAATAAAACTGCGCGAAATTGATAAGCTTTATAAAGCGGTAATAATTGGTACACCCAAAATAAAAGAATCAACGTTAGAAGCCTATTTATTTAAGGATGAAACAAAAAATCAGGTTTTTATTGATAACAAAAAGACCGAACGCAACCGCACCATTAAAACACATTATAAGGTTCTTAAAACAAAGGGAGATTTATCTTTAATA
The DNA here is from genome assembly GCA_045580525.1 of Acutalibacteraceae bacterium. Lineage (GTDB taxonomy): Bacteria > Bacillota > Clostridia > Oscillospirales > Acutalibacteraceae > UMGS1279. The sequence goes on along the minus strand of JAZNNZ010000015.1, from coordinate 8,407 downwards.
GAAGTAGAACTGCTAACCGGCAGAACCCACCAAATTCGTGCCCATATGGCGCATATTGGCCACCCGCTTTTAGGTGACGGTAAATACGGTAAATATTCCCACGGGTTTAAAAAACAGGCCCTTTGCTCTTATAAATTAAGGTTTAATTTTACTACCGATGCCGGTCTTTTAAACTACCTTAACGGAAAAACCTTTGAACTAGACTCGGTTTGGTTTGAAAAGGAATTATTTAATTAAAAATTTAATAAAACAAAAAAATAAAAAGCGTGAGATTTTCTCACGCTTTTATTATTAATCTAAAAAAGTTCATTATCGTACTTGTAAAGATTAATAATTTTCTTACCTTTTAATTTAGCCCAATATACAATTTTGGGCAAAGCACCAAAAGGCTTATCTATGTAAACCATTATATATTCGGTCTTTTCGATAATTTCAAAGATTTTTCTTGCGTCGTTATTTATAAACTCACAGCATATATTAGGATAAACCGGCTCTAAAAATTGAAGAGCTTTGTATGCAAACGAGTTAAATTCATTGTGCCGAAAAATATAAAAATGATTAACCTGATATAATGTGATTAATGATTCTATATTCTTGCAAACGGAGTACTTATCAAAATTATCATAGCCTAAAAAACAACAGCTTTTCATATCAAACATCTCCAAATAGGCAATATATTGTCTATATAGTATCACATATTGCCTATTTTTGCCACAATTTTTTTATATTCTTAAATAAAGAATATAATTGGGGTGAAAATATGAATACTATAGATGCTGTTAAAAATCGCATTTTAGCCCTTTGCGGAGAACGTAACATTACAATAAATAAACTTGCAACACTTTCTGCAGTACCGCCATCATCTGTGAAGGCAATTCTTTACGGAAGAAGCGGTAATCCAACAATTTTAACAATTAAAAAGATTTGCGATGGACTAGAAATTACAATTCCGGAATTCTTTGATACCGAAGAATTTAAAAATTTAGAACCAACCATAAAATAAAAAGCGTGAGATTGTCTCACGCTTTTGTTATTTTTTAAACTCCATATTAAAGTTATAAAAATTATTTAATGCCGAAAGGGCGGAAGCTACCGCTGCGTTATCTTGCTTTGTGGCGGCGTTTGTAACCGTTACATTGTGCGCTTTTGCGGTTATAGAATTCGTTTTTATATAGTCCTCTAAAAATGCGGTAAGCATTTCGCCTTTATAAGAATATTCACCAAACAGCACAATATTATCAAGATCATAAAGATTTGTGGCGGTTGTAAGGGCGGTGCCAAGTGTTTCTGTTAAAAAGTCTAATACCTTTAAGGCTTTTTTATCGCCAACCTCCCACTTGTCAATAAGGGCGTAAAGGTCTTTAAATTTAAAGCGCTTTATAAGGGCAGATGCAGTAACGTAAAGCTCTAAACAGCCACTGTTACCGCAGGGGCATTTTTCACCCTTACTGTTAATAGAAATATGTCCGATTTCACCCGAAAGCCCGTGAGCGCCGCGGTAAACTTCGCCATTTATAAGTAACGTGCTTCCAACACCTTCAGAAATTACCACAAACAAGGTGTTGCCAAAAAGTTCACTCTGATAATGCTCATAAAGGGCTAAAGAAACCGAGTTGTTTTCTAAAAACACAGGTAAATTAAATTGTTTTTTAAGCTCTTTAACAATGGGGTAATTATTAAAAAGTGAAAATTTTGGCGGGTTTAAAATAACACCCTTTTCATAATTTAAAGGACCGGGTGAAGCTATACCAATACCAACACAATTGTTAATATCAAGTCCGTGTGTTTTAATGTTAGTAAGTATTTCTTTTTTTATATCGTTAATAGCTTCTTTATCGCTTTTATAAGAGGCGGGGTCTGTTTTAAAAGAAAAAATAGAATTGCAAAGCATATCTACCGCCGCAACGTTTATAGATTTACGGTGTAAATTTATACCAATAGAAAAGCCAAAGTTTTTGTTTATTTTTAAAAGAATGGCGGTTCTACCCGCCCCCGTTTCTTTTTTGCTAACCCCCGCTTCAAAAATAAGGCCTTCTTTAATCATTTCGTTAGTTAGTACCGTAACGGAAGATTTTGCAAGACCTACTCTTCGTGAAATTTCTGCACGAGAAAGCGCACCAAAGCGCAGCTGCTCTAAAATTCTTTTACGGTTGTTGTTTTTAAGCTCATATACCGTAGCGGCATTCTCCATTTTTTCACCACGTTTCATTTTTCTTGTATTTAGCATATCATTTTTTAAAAAAACTGTCAATAAAATGCTAAAAAACTCTTGCATATAATAATAAAATGTTGCATAATATAATTGACAATTAGTTCAAAGCGTGAACTAATTAAAAGGCAGGTGTTTAAAATAGCGCAATTACATATTTTTCAAAAAGGCTTTAACTTTTCGCAAGATGGCCCCGGCAACCGTCTAGTGTATCACCTAAAAGGGTGCAATTTAAAGTGCCCGTGGTGCTCTAATCCCGAAGGAATGAACCCACAAAATAAGGTTGGCTATTCGGCTAAGGTTGAAGACGTTTTAAAGGAAGTTTTAAGAAGCGCACCAATGTTTTTTGAAGGTGGCGGCGTAACACTAACCGGTGGCGAATGTACCTTGCAGTTTGATGCTTTAAAAGAACTGCTTTCTTTATTAAAACAAAATAATATTAATACCGCTATTGAAACCAACGGAACACACAAAAACCTGCCCACCCTTTACCCGTTAATTGATTATTTAATTATGGATATTAAGCATATTGATAAAGAAAAGCTTAAAGAAGTAACGGGCGCAGAGCTTGATATTATAAAGCAAAATATTTTTGCGGCAAAAAAAGCAGACAAAAGGTTAAGTTTGCGCATACCCTTAATAAATGGGTTTAACGCAGATAAGCAAACTCAAGATAAATTCATAGAATTTTTTAAAGAAATAAATTATGACGGTCTTACTGTAGAAATTTTAAAATATCACGAATACGGTAAGGACAAATGGGAACAAAACGGACTTACCTATAAATTTAAAGACGGTTTTGTTACAGATGAAACAAGAAATAATTTTGAAAACAATTTAAAACAAGCAAATATAAAAGTAATAAGAACGTAAGAAAGGGACGGTTTTATGTATAACATTTATAACGCACAAAAAGTAACCAATATGGCAAAGGATTTATTTTTAGAAGAACGCGCTAAAAAGCGTGTTGACGGTTGGTTTATTGCCCGTGAAATCGTATGCGATATGCAGGACGAATTAAAGGGCCTTTCAAAAGAAATGAAGGCGGCAAAAGAGCTTGAAGCAATTATTGAAAAGCTACCACTTACAATTTCAGATAATGCGGTTTTTGCGGGTAGCCAAAGTGACGCCTTTGCAAGAAGCTATGCACTAATTAATCCGTCTTTCAGGGTTGAAACCTTCTCGGGTTATTGTGATCCCACTGCAGTTTATGGCGATATTGAACCAAACGAAGAATTTACCGCAGAAAGAATTGAGCGTGTTCGTGAATTTTCTAAAAACACAGAATACGTTAAAAAACTGACCGAAGTGTATGATAAGCACGAAAACTTTACAGAAGAAGTTGCTTTCTTTATTGAACAGGTTACAGGACATATTATCCCCGATTTTCGACCTGCCTTAAAATACGGTGTAGATGCAATTTTAGAAGAAATTAATAAAAACGCCGAAAATGAAACCGATCCTGTTCGCAAAGAAAACTTTAAGGCCTTTGCAATTGCTCTTGAATCCGCAAAAACATTGGCATCTCGTTATGCAGATATTGCCGCAGAAAAGGCAGCAAAAGCATCTGCGGAACGCAAAGCAGAACTACTGCATTTAGAAAAAACCTTAAGAAAGGTTCCCGCAAAGCCTTCTGAAAGCCTATTTGAAGCAATTCAATGCTTTATGCTTTTATGGGAAATTATGTGTTTAGAACAAGCACCAAACCCATTTGCATTTTCTGTGGGTAATGCAGACAGAATTTTTGAGCCTTATAGAGCTATGGACAATATGAGCCGCGAAGATGCCGCAAGTTTATTAAAGCATTTCTTGGTTTTCTTTAACGTTGGAGACAGAAGCTGGGCAATCAGCCAGAACCTGATTGTTTCGGGTAAAGATGAAAACGGAAACGACCTTACAAACGATACTTCATATGCCCTTATGGATGCATATTTAGATATGAACCTACCGCAACCTATTCTTTCGGTTAAGTTACATAAAAACACACCCGATAAGGTTTATGAAGAAATGGGTAAATTCTTCTTTAGCCCGGGCGTACTTACTCCGTCTTTATTTAATGATGATTCTGTTTTTGAAATTTTAAAGGCAAGAAACGTAGCGGTAGAAGATTTAGCCGATTATTCTGTTGCGGGTTGTCAGGAACCACTTATTATGGGTAAAGACAACGGTAATACCACAAACAGCTGGTTAAATATGCCCAAAATTTTAGAGTTATGCTTAAACGGTGGTAAATCTATGATTACCGGTAAGGTAATAAAGCCCGTAAAAGAGCAGGATGCTTTAACAACCCTTAAAAATATTCGTGAAATTTTCTATAAGGAATTATCAGAACACGTAGATATTATGTGCGAAGCCGCAAATGGCGCTTCCCGCGCAATTGCAGAGCTTCCCGTACCGTTTTTAAGCTGCTTTATGGGTGGCAAAAACAGCGGTTACGATATGCGTGACACTATAAATCAAGGTACACCTTATAACGGTAGCGGCTGCTTAATTCACGGTCTATCTGTTATGGCAGACTCCTTTGTTGCTATTGATAAATTGTTAGAAGAAAGACCACAAGATGCTGAAAACCTTATTAGTGCATTAAAGGCAAACTTTGAAGGCTACGAAGAACTACACGCCTTTTTGAAAGCCGCACCTAAATTTGGTAACAACATTGAAGTTGTAGATAAAGAAGCGGCAGAAATTGCCAATAAGGTTTCAGATTTAGTTTCTTCTCATAAAAACTATTTAGGCAACCCCTTCAGAGCCGACTGGGCATCTCCCACAACCCACTTAACCTACGGTTATTGGGTAGGCGCTACTCCTGACGGACGTGTAGCCCGTGAACAATTAAACTACGGTGTTGACCCACTTTACGGAGAAGCCAGTGAAGGCATGGGCTTTAGAATGCTTTCTAATATGTGCTTACCTTTTGAAAAAATGGGCGGCGGTTATGCAAGTCACTTGGGTATTGATCCCAAATTCTTTACAGCCGAAACAAAAGAAGGTAAGGGACTTGATTTTGCAAAGCGCGTTATTAAGCCATTGTTCTTTAATGCGGCAATTAAAGACAGGGTTTCTCCCTTCTATTTATACGTTAACGTTACAACACCCGATACTCTACGTAAGGTGTTAGCCGATCCTAAAAAATATGCACCAAGCGGTGTTTATATTATGAGAATTCACGGTACCTTCGTTAACTTCTTGGATTTATCTCCGGCAATTCAACAAGATATTATTAAACGTTTAGACTTAAATTCTACAGGAATGTAGGTGAAAATATGTTAGCCATTGGTTTAGATGTGGGCACAACCTCTGTTTGCGGTATTGCTCACGATATAAAAACGGGTGAAATTGTAAAAAGCATTACAAAGGCAAATTCAGGTTTTATTAAAACCGAAAACAATTGGGAAAAAATTCAAGACCCTAAAAGCCTTATTGCCCTACTAAAAGATATTTTTAACGAACTTAAAGCATTGGGTGAAATTGCATCGGTTGGGTTAACCGGTCAGATGCACGGTATTGTCTATTTAAATGAGAATGGTGAGCCCATAAGCGAACTTAAAATCTGGCAGGATGGCCGCGGCAATTTGGAATATAAAGACGGTCTTACTTATGCTGAATTTATGAGTAAGCAAACCGGCTACCCACTTGCCACGGGTTATGGTGCGGTTACATATTTTTACGATAAAATTAACGGTTTAGTACCAAAGGATGCGGTAACTTTTTGTACCATTCACGATCTTGCCGCAATGACCTTAAGCGGAGCAACCAAACCGTTGTTGCACCCATCAGACGCCGCTTCTTTGGGACTATTTGACCTAAAAAACAACTGTTTTGATAAAGCGGCTATAGATAAATTAGGCTTAGATTATAATATGTTCCCTTCTGTTACAAGCGGTTTTACTCTAATTGGTAAAACAGAAGATGGTATACCTGTTTCGGTTGCGGTTGGCGATAATCAGGCAAGTTTTTTAGGCTCTGTTTCAAATATGCAGGAAAGTCTGCTTGTAAATGTTGGTACGGGCAGTCAGATTTCTTGTCTGGTAGAACAGCTTCCGCAAGAAGGTGAACTTGATTGCCGCCCCTTATTAGATAACAGCTATATTTTAGCAGGTTCTTCCCTTTGCGGTGGCAGAAGTTATGCCATTTTAGAAGGCTTTTTAAGAGAAGTGGCAACAATTGTAAGCGGCACAGAAATTAAATCGGCATATTCTGCAATGGATAGACTTATGGAAAACTACGAGTCTGTAGAAGCACCCTTAATGGTTAAAACATTATTTTCCGGCACAAGAAAAGAACCCAATAAACGCGGTGAAATTGCTAATATTGGCATTGACAACCTGAATATGGCGTCTTTATGTGACGGTTTTATGCGCGGAATGGTTAACGAACTTTACGATATGTTTTTAGAAATGCAACCGTTATTAAAGGTAAAACGGGTTAGTATGGTGGGCTCCGGTAACGGTGTCAGAAATAATGCCCCACTTAAAAAACGTTTTGAAGAAATTTTTGGTTTTAAAATGCTGGTGCCCCTTCATAAAGAAGAAGCGGCCTTTGGCGGTTCTTTATACGCCTTAACCGCGGCAGGTGTTTTTGCCGATATTTCACAAGCACAAAAGCTTATTAAATATATTTAGGTGATAATTATGAATAACATTTTAAACGGACCAATATTTTTTGAAAAGAACCGTGTTGAAAGAATTTACACCGGCGGCGCACTTTTTGCCGAGTTTTTTGGGGATGATTCAACCGACGGTTACTTCCCTGAAGAATGGGTGGTTTCAACCGTTGCGGCACTAAATAAAAATATGAGAACCCCAAAAGACGGGGTTTCGGTTTTGCGTGGCACCGATATTTATTTAGACGATTTTATTGCCGAAAACAAAAAGGCTGTTTTAGGTGAGCGTGAAGAATTTGGTGTTTTAACCAAGGTTTTAGACAGCGCAATTCGTCTACCCGTTCAAGCACACCCCGATAAAGCCTTTTCCAGAAAACATTTTAATTCTAATTACGGTAAGGCCGAAAGCTGGATTGTGCTGGGCACACGCCCAGGAGCTGCGCTGTTCTTTGGTTTTAAAGATAAAATTTCTAAAGAAGATTTCAGTAAAGCGGTAGAAGAAAGCAAGTTTAATAAAGACGTTATGGAACCACTACTAAATAAGGTTGAAGTAAAACCGGGCGACGTATTTTTTGTTCCTGCAAAAATGATGCACGCTATCGGCGTTGGTTGCTTGATTTTAGAAATTCAAGAGCCTTCGGATTTTACCATTCAGCCCGAATATTATTGTGGTGAATATGAGCTTTCATTAAAAGAAATGTATATTGGTTTAGATAAAGACACCGCCTTAGACGTTTTTGATTATGACGTTTATGGTGATACCGCAGTTAATATGGGAAGAAAAATTCCAAAAACCGTTTACGAAGAAAAGGGTGTTAAAAAAGAGGCTCTTATTACTTATGAAGATACCCCTTGCTTTGCGGTAACACGCTATATTTTATCAAACGGAAGCTTAACGCTTGAATATAAGCCCGCTGTTTACGTTATAACCGAAGGCACAGGTGAAATCTCTTTTGATAAAACCACAAAATCGGTTAAAAAAGGTGATTATTTCTTATTGCCATACTCTGCAAAAGAAACAGTAATTAGTGGTAATTTAACGGTTGTGGCATGCCTACCACCACGTCAGAACGACTAACGCTATAATCGTTTTGCGCAAAAACGCAAAAGCTCATTCGCTTGTAGTCGTTCTTCCTTCTCCCCATAAAGCAGGCTTTATGGGGGCCCCGCAAAAGCTAACGCTTTTGAAAACCGACTAGCGCTATAATCGTTTTGCCCTAAACAATAAACAAAAAATCCTGCCGATAATTATCGACAGGATTTTATTTTTAAAAAGGTTGCAAAAATTCGAATCCCTACATATTATTGATAATTCGTCGGCAACCCCGACACCGAAATTATTCATTATTCATCAGCGTATGCGACTTCATCATTCATTATTCATTGCGAAAATCCGTTTTAATGAATGATGAATAATGAAAAATGAATAATACAAAACAAAAATCCCATCGACTTGCAGTCGACAGGATTTTCGTTTTGGCAGGGGCAGAAGGACTTGAACCCTCGACGCACGGTTTTGGAGACCGACGCTCTACCAACTGAGCTATACCCCTATATATTAAGTTTTTTAAGTGCTTAAAAATAGCACGATTTGT
>JAZNNZ010000014.1:0-2825 GCA_045580525.1 Acutalibacteraceae bacterium | reverse complement strand
CAGCGGGTTTAAATGATACATAATTATTCCACTTGCTATGATGTGCTTGTTTTTTAATATATTTTTCTACAAAGCTTTAAAAATTCTTACTGTGTGGGGTTTTAATTCGGCTTCAATTACATTGCTTTCACTTATGTCTTTTTTCGCCCATACATCCCTTATTTTAGCCGTTTCATCAAGATTAACGATTAAATTTTCGGTAGTATCACCCAAATTGAAAAACGCAAAGGCAACACCGCCATCTGCTAATCTCTTTTTAAAAATATGAGCTAGACGATTATTCTCTTCTAAGATCAAATAAGGCTCTGCAATGGAATAACCATTATCTTGATGAATTTCAATTATCTCATCATTACAGTACATGGAAAGTTCAAATTCAGTAAGTTTTCTAAGGTCACTGCTTATTTGAATGGGGGAAGAAAAAAAGGCACGCATAGAATATGCAACAAGCTGTTCATCTTCGTTAAAACCACGATGAACACCATTGCCCACATCCAACATATCCATATCAAAATAATGACCTCTTTTTATGTGCTTAACAAACCGATTGCGAGAATTATATATGGATAAAAGATTATCCCAAGTTCCAACGCTATCTTCATTACACCTATAATGATTGCAATAGGTTTCCCAATATTTGTGATAATGGTGTGATGCCCAGGTTGTTACGCAAAATGCAAAATCGCGATTGGTTGAAAGCAACGCTTTTTTCATAAGATCAGCATTATATGGATCGCAAGGGCACCAATCATATTTTAAATAATCAAAACCCCATTCCGCCCATTGTAAAGCATTGTTTTTTTCTTTTCTTACAACTCCAACACCGCCATTTGCATCTGCAAACAGTATGTCCGCTTCGCCTTGGGTGCAACCCGGAACCGATTCAAACTCTTCAGGGCAACCCCAAGCAGTTAACATTGGTGTAGAATAAATACCGCATTTTAAGCCAAGATTATGCACCAAATCACAAAACGCACCCATATCAGGAAATTTTTCATTTGGCATTATTGCATCATATTTTCCTCCATACTCTTTTTGCCAACCCGAATCTATATTTATATAGCTATAACCATACTCTGCTATACCGCTTTCAATAATGATTTTTGCCGAGATTTCGGCTAGTTCCTGAGTTACGGCTGATTGAAATGCATTCCAAGTGGTAAAACCAAGCAAAGGACTTAACAGCAAGTTATTTTCCTTAATTTCTAATACAAGTTCTTTTTCGGCTTTGCCAAGTTCGTTTTCAACAATAAGGGTTACTTTATAATCACCCTCAAGCTCTACCTGCCCTCTTATTATTCCATCCGCAAGGTCAAGTCCTTTTGGTAGGTTTAAAACATTATATTTCATTGGACGCTTACCTGTAACCGGTATTTTTAGAATTATAGGTTTATTTGGTGATGCACCAAAGGCTTCAGCCAGGTTTATTTTTGGCGCACCTTCAAACGGTTTGGCTATGGCAATTTCGGTATATCTCATAAAAAATCCTCCTTTTGTAATTTTTATTATACTATTTAAATAGGATTTTTTACATTGACAAAACATACCATTATATAGTAAAATCATACTACGAGGTGGTTGTATGAAGTTGATTTCTGTTATAAAAGAAAACCATAATGCGCTTTGCATAGACTGTTTTGGTTACGAAAATATTTCACCATACGCCTGTTGGAACAAGGGGCCTCGCGACTGCTATATTATACATTACGTTATTGAGGGCGAAGGCTTTTTTAATTCAACACGAATTGGTGCGGGGCAAGGTTTTGTTATTTTTCCTGATGAAAACAATGAATACCAAAGCACAACAGAAAATCCATGGACTTATTTTTGGGTTACATTAACGGGTGATTTTGCAAAATCAATAATAAATGAACATATAAAACTAAATTCAAATAATATATTTGAATTTAGTTTAAAATCTGATATACTGCGACTTATTGACGTTATATTCTCAGAAAAATCACTTTTAAGTAATACAAAAGCCGTGGCATATTTTTTAATGTTAATGTCACACCACCAAACCGCATACAGCAATGCAAACAACGCAAATAAATATATAAAAAACGCAAAGCAATATATGAAAGTTAATTTTCATAGAAAGCTAACTATTTGCGAAATTGCAGACAATTTAAATATAAGCGACAGATATCTTTATAATTTATTTATTAAACACGAAAAAATTTCGCCAAAAAAATACCTGAACAATTTAAGGTTGAACCACGCTTGCAATATGCTGAAAAATAAGGATTTTACAATAACAGACGTTGCATTTTCTTGCGGCTTTGAAAACGTATTGGAGTTTTCAAGGTTTTTTTCAAAAAACATTCATATTTCTCCCAGTGCTTACAAAAAATTAAATGGTTAATGACTGTTTAAATGACGTTTGCCCTGCGCAGTTGCAGTTAATGAAGCACTTAATAAATAATCAAGGATTATAAGCGATTTAAGGACTTGAAGACAAAATCTTCAAGTCCTTATTTTTTAAAATACTCAAACCCACCAAAATTTCGGTGGGTTTGTCAGTAAACTGATAGCAGCGGAAAACGCTGCTATTTTATTTATACTTGAGGTAATTTATCTATTTCTTTTTCAAAAAATTCACAGGTTTCTTTAAGCATAATTACCTTTAAGTTGTTGTATAGAACGCGAACTTGACTTGGGAATAAATCAACATCACAGGTATCGCCTTTTTCAAAGGTTAGTTTACATCTAAACCCGTCTTTACCGGTTTTAGGAAATTTAATTATTTCGGTATATTCAATATCTATAATATCCTTTCCGATATTGAAACGAGCAGCTTCTTCATCATCTTTTATAAAGATAAT
>JAZNNZ010000013.1:0-3351 GCA_045580525.1 Acutalibacteraceae bacterium | reverse complement strand
GTATGCCTTACTTAAAGTGGCGGGAATATCTTTAAAATTATTTATATCAAGTAAAACCTGACCAGAGTACATTTTACCGTTTTTGGCAATATAAACAGGGGTTACGTCATAAATATTTTTATCAATATTTTGTATTGCTTGTAAAGCCGATATAACAGCAACCTCGTGTTCAACAGAATTGCCGCCAAAAAATACACCAATGTTTGTTTTCATAAAATCCCTTCCTAACCAGCGTAATTATCGGGTAGGTCATTTTCAAATAAAACAACCGTATCTTTGTTACATAGTCTTTGTAAAATTTCTAAAGAGTCTTTAAAGCGTTTAACAACAAAAATATTATCTTCTTTAAAGCCTTTGTCTATTGCCGCTTTTTTAAGTGGTATACTGCGATTTTCGCCAACAAAAATTAAGTAATCGCAAACCTCTGCGGCATATTCACCTAATTTATAGTTAAACTCAAACTCGTTTTCACCAAGCTCAACCATACCGGGCGTTACAATGATTTTTGTTTTGTCTTCAAACTGACCTAAAACCTCAACAGCTTTTTTGCTGCCTTCCGGGTTAGAGTTATAGCTATCATCCAGTAATGTTGAACCGTTTAAAAAGCTTTTCTTTTCAAGTCTGTGAGCAGTAGGACTTAGTGTGCTTACAGCATACTTAATTTTTTCAGGCTCAACACCTAAAGTTAGCGCAATTGCACAAGCTCCTACAATATTTGTTACGTTGTGAGAACCAAGCAACTTTGTAGATAAATGAATTTTAGTGTCAAAATGCACTAAATCAAATTCTGTTCCTTTAAAAGATACCTTAATGTTTTCGGCGTAGGTTTCACAGCCGCTATCAAGTCCGTAAGGATGTGTTACGTACTCGGCCGCTTTTTCCTTTGCCGCCTCCGATTCAAAATTCACAAAAACGTTTTGTGTAAAATCGGCAAGTTCAAACTTTGTTTTTGCTACGTTAGAAACCGTCTTAAAGCTTTCAAGATGCTGTGGACCTACAGCGGTTATAAGCCCCATTGTAGGCTTTGCAAGTTCGCAAAGCTCTTTAATATCACCAATGTTTTTTGCGCCCATTTCCGCTATGAAAATTTGTGTTGTAGGCTTTAAATATTCGCGCACTGTTCTAACAATACCCATAGGTGTGTTAAAACTTTCGGGTGTTGCCACAACGTTGTATTTTTCACTTAAAATTCTTTTTAAAATAAATTTTGCCGAAGTTTTACCGTAACTTCCGGTCACACCAATTACCTTTAAATTTGGCATGGACTTTAAAATATTTTTGGCATCGTTAATATAACTTTGAGAAATACCTTTTTCAATAAAGCTCATAATAAATCCTGAAATTACTAAAAGCGCAGCGGGAAGGTGAGCAAAAAGTAAAATCAAGGCAAAGCTTAATATTGAAAAAGCAGGATTTAAATAAAAAACAATAAATGAAATAAACGCTAAGATTAAAAGCACAATATTACAAGCAATAAGTCTTTTAATTCTTGCAGTAAAAACCAGTTTTTTAATTGCGGTTTTCTTATAAACGTTTAAAGAAAAGCTTTTTATAATAAGTTCAATTACAGCAATTATTAAAACCGCTATATAAACCTTAAAAAAGAATAGTACCAGCGCAAGTAGTCCTAAAATTACCGATACTACAAACTTAAATCCAATATGGGTTTTACCCCAATTAAAATAACGACTCAAAAAGTATGAGTTTTGTTGGTACATATGAATATGACGCATTAAAGATACCATAGCACAAGCCATAAAAAATAAGGCCGCTATAATAATAAGCAAATTCATAAAATCACCTCAAAAAACTGTTTAATATAGCATTTACATCATAAGGCTTTTCAATCAAAGCAAAGTGTCCGCATCCGTTTAAAACGCATAGTCCGCAATCAGGAATAAGTTTTTCCATAAGAACAGCGTTTTTAAGTGGAGTGTCGGTGTCCTTATCACCCCAGATAAGCAGGGTAGGAGCATCAATATTTTTTAAAGAATCTCTTAAATCAACCGCAACCACGTTAACCAATGTTTTTCTCATAACGTCCGGTGCAGATTTATAATCACTCGAACCAAAATAGTTGCGTAGCGTGTTAAGGGTATCTGCGGTGTAATTTTTAATAAGCGGTAGGGTTAAAAACCACTTTGCAATTTTAAAGGTTTTTATTTTTACTCTTGTCTTAAGCGGCTTTTTTGCCACAATACCGGCACTGTCAAAAAGAATGGCTTTGTTAACGCTTAAAAGCTTTTTGCACATTAAAGATAATGCAACTCTGCCACCGTGAGAGTGCCCCATAATAATTGGATTAATAATGTTAAGCTCTTTGCAAAATTCTAAAACCAAATTTTCGTAGTCAATAATCGTAAGGGGTTCTTTTGGTAAATCACTCTCCCCGCAACCCGGAAAATCCAATGCATATAGGGTATAGCGGTCTTTAAGGTTGTTTATAATGCTTTTCCAAACCACGTTAGAGCTACCCCAACCGTGTAAAAGCAAAACAGGTTCACCCTGGCCGGTTGTTTCGTAATTTATATTTAATCCGTTAATAAGAATTTTCAAAATTATCACCTAAAGCTTAGTAAAATTAAGGCAAAATACTCATAGATATATTCATTATACCAAAAAACTTTCAAATATAAAAGCCTTTTTTATAATATTATATTATTTAATTTATATTCTTTACAAATTTTTTGTTTTGTAGTATGCTAAATATTGCAAGAAGGTGATTAATTTGCTAATTGATACACACACTCATACAAAACCAATCAGCAGCTGCTCATGGATAGAATCGGCCGATGCTCCACAGATATTCAAAGATGCAGGTTTTAATGGTTTTGTGTTAAGTAATCATTTTAATAAACCATATTTAAAGGCCTTTAGCGATGATTATAAAGAGCAGGTAAATGCTTTTATTGATTGTCATAATGCTGCCGAAAAAGCCGTAAAAGAAATAGGCATTAAAATATTTTTCGGTGCAGAAGTTAAGATTAACGAAAGCTACATTGATGAAAATGGTGAAACACAGTATTATTACCCTGAGTTTTTAATGATTGGTCTTACAAAAGAAAAGCTACTTTCTTCGCCCACACTTTATTCGTTAAATCAAAAGGAATTGTTTGAATATGCTAACAGTGAAAATATCTTAATCTATCAAACCCATCCATATAGAGTGTCGCAAGGGTATAGACCGGCTAATACGCAGTTTATGCACGGTATAGAAGTCTTTAACGGTCATCCGCATTTTGATCCTAAGGTTAAAGAAACGCTTAAAATAGCAAAAGATAATAATCTTTTAATGAGTGCCGGAAGCGATATGCATATAGCTAGACAAGCAAGTCGGATCGTAGCCATGTC
>JAZNNZ010000012.1:0-2339 GCA_045580525.1 Acutalibacteraceae bacterium | reverse complement strand
TTTTGCTTTTTGAGCGTAGAAATTTTTTCTTCATATTCTTCTGCTTTTTTAAATAAACCATCCAATACACGGTCTATTCTCATAGCGCATCCAAGCGGCTTATCTGTATTAAGATCTATATAATAAAGCCCGTCGTTTTTGCTTTTGAGATAGACGTAAGACATATTCCCACTCATTCCAGCAGGTAAATAAATATCAAAGCCCTGATACTGCATAAAAAACCTTTCTGTTTTAAAAAACAGGTTGTTAGAGACAGCCTTTAATAGCGCTTCACCAAATTCTTGTCTTTTTAAAACAGGAATTGTTTTTTTAGTGTTAAGATATAAATTTGCATCTTTTAAGGTAATATCTAAATGCTTTTTAAAAGTTATTATTTGTTGTGGTATGCTTTCGGCTTCTGCGCGTAAACGTAATAATTCATCCTGCCTTTTTTTGCATAAAATTTTTGTTTTTTCCAGCATATTAGAAATTTCTACACGTTTTTTTATTAAGGGATTTCCAATTGCTAAGGCTTTGGCTTCTGCATAATTTAAAACAATATCGGCTATGTCTTCAACCTCTCTGGTAGTGTAGGCTCCCAAAAGAAAATCACTTATAAAGCGTTGCTTATTTTCAAGCAGCTGCCACGAATATGAATCAAAGGTGCCTTCAATGATATATCTAAAAATATAAACCTTATCATTTTTATTGCCTTGTCTTAAAATACGACCTTCTCTTTGTGTTATATCACTTGGTCTCCAGGGAATTGACAGGTGATGCAAAGCTATCAAACGTTCTTGAATATTAACTCCGACCCCCAGCTTTTGCGTTGAGCCAATTATAACGCTGATTTTACCATTGTTTATATCGGCAAACATTTTTGTTCTTGCAATTTCGGTTTTTGCATCATGAATAAAGGCAATTCTGTGCTTTGGTATACCTAGTTCTATTAGCTTGTCCTTTAGGCTTTGGTATATATTGCTTTGTGGTTTTGGTGTACCTAAATCCGAAAAAACTACCTGACAATTTTCGGGAAATTTACAATACATTTTATAGACGTTTTTTGCACAAGAGGCTACTTTTGTAACTGAATCTAATGCTATTTTACGACCGTCGGTTGTAATTTTTAAAAGATTATCTACGGTTCTGGGCACCTTATGCTGCCTTATTAATTCTAATCTTTCAGAAATGTACTCCATTTCTTTTTGTAGTTCGTAGCTTTGCGGAATACATACGTCAATATATCCATCAAATTGCGGTAAATCGGACTCTTCTTTTTTTACAGTATGAAAATCACACACCGTAGAAAACATTGCCATTAACTCTGTAAGATTATGAAATTTGCTAAATCTCGTTACAGTTTTTAGGTGATTTCCATCAATATCAACTTCAAATGAAGTTTCCTTTTCTGCAAAGGTGTTGCACCAAATATTAAAGGAATTTATACCCCTAAATTTTAATTCTTCAGGCTGCAGATAGGTTTGTAAAACGTATAAATCGGCTATGGAATTGGTAAGCGGTGTGCCTGTGGCAAAGATAAGTTTTTTTACAACTCTAGTTTTTTCTATCATTTCTTTAGCTCTTTTACTGGCGCCTATTCGCATACCAATTATGTTATCAACCTTGCTGTCTATAGGAATGTTTTTATAATTTTGAGATTCATCTAAAAACAATGTTTCAATTCCCAATTTATCAAAATTTAACCAAGGCGTGTTTTCTGCTGTTGCAGTATATTTTGTAAGCTTTTTATTAAGTGAACGTTTTTGTTTTTCAAGTAAAGCTATTTCATCTTTAGAACTAGCATTTCTTATAGCATTCGTCAAAACTGTAAGTTCTTTGGTCATTTTATTAATCTGATATTCTTTTGACATAACAATCATATCAAAAGACGAATAAGCTATAAAAATTGCTACGTAATCTCCTTCTTTAGCTTTTTTTAATATATCGGTACGGTTTTCTAGTGTAAAATCTTCGGGAAAAATACTTAAAATTTTATCGTTTGGGTATAGGTATTTATGGCTGTCCACCGTTGCTTGAAGCACGTTATTAGGAACAACAATCATATTTTTTCTACTTATGCCGGTTCTGTACAGTTCGTGCGCACCAACGCACATTTCATAGGTTTTGCCCGTGCCTACGTCATGCGCTAATAGTAGATTTTCATCCGAAAAAATTATACGCGCGATTGCATTTTTTTGATGCTTATACAGCTTTACCTTTGAGTTAAGATCAGGAAGCGCTAAAAACGAACCATCGTAGGTACTTGACGCATAGCTAACAAATGTATTGTTATAGTATTCTTCTACAAACGAAATACGTTCTTCGTCTTCCTTTATCCAATCAATAAAGGCTGTTATTAT
>JAZNNZ010000011.1:0-10682 GCA_045580525.1 Acutalibacteraceae bacterium | reverse complement strand
ATTTCATCACACAACTCCTTGGCTCACAGAACGACATGGCTACGATCCGACTTCAGGTGCATTCGTTTGCGGTGAAGAAACCGCTTTAATGACATCTATTGAAGGTAAACGTGGCGAACCTCGTCCTCGTCCTCCATTCCCTGCAGTTAAGGGTCTATTCCAAAAACCAACAATTTTAAATAACGTTGAAACCTATGCTAACATTCCTCAGATTATTCTAAATGGTGCTGATTGGTTTAAATCAATGGGTACAGAAAAATCTGCAGGTACAAAGGTATTTGCTTTAGGTGGTAAGATTAAGAACACCGGTCTTGTTGAAGTTCCAATGGGTACAACCTTAAGAACCGTTGTTGAAGAAATCGGCGGCGGCATTCCTAACGGTAAAAAGTTTAAGGCTGCTCAAACAGGTGGTCCTTCCGGCGGTTGTATTCCTGCAGAACACTTTGACGTTCCGATTGACTATGACAACCTACTTGCTATTGGCTCTATGATGGGTTCAGGCGGTCTTATCGTTATGGATGAAGACAACTGTATGGTTGACATTGCTAAGTTCTTCTTAGAATTCACTGTTGATGAATCTTGCGGTAAATGTACTCCTTGTCGTATTGGTACAAGAAGACTTTTAGAAATGCTTGATAAAATCACTAAAGGTCAAGGCACAATGGAACTACTTGACGAAATGAAAGAACTTTGCTATTACATTAAAGAAAACTCTTTATGCGGTCTTGGTCAAACAGCACCAAACCCCGTTCTTTCAACCTTAAACTTCTTCTATGATGAGTACGTTGCTCACGTAAAAGATAAGAAATGTCCCGCAGGTGTTTGTAAAGATCTACTTTCATACAGCATTGTTAAAGACAACTGCTTTGGTTGCGGTATGTGTGCAAAGGCTTGTCCTGCAGGTGCAATTATTAAAACAGAATACGTTGCTCCGGGTAAAAAATTACCCGCTTACAGTATTGACCCTGAAAAGTGCGTTAAGTGCGGTGCTTGTGTTGCTACATGTAAGTTCAAAGCAATTATTAAAGGTTAAAGGAGTGTGCTAGTTATGTCAGTAAATATTAAAATTAACGGTATGCCCCTTAGCGTACCCGAAGGAACCACAATTTTAGAAGCAGCAAGAAGCTGTGGTATTGAAATTCCAACACTTTGTCATCTTAAAGACCTTAACGAAATCGGCGCTTGTCGTATGTGCGTTGTAGAAGTAAAGGGCGCTCGTTCATTAGTAGCCGCTTGTGTATACCCCGTAAACGAAGGTATGGAAGTATTTACTTCTACTAAAAAGGTTTTAGATTCAAGAAAGAAAACTTTAGAGCTTATTCTTTCAAACCATGACAGAAGCTGTCTATCTTGTATACGCAGCGGCAACTGCGAATTACAAACTCTATCAAAACAATTAGGCGTTGAAGATGCCGGCAAATATGACGGTGTTAAACAACAGTTTGATATTGATGATAGCGCTCCTCATATGGTTAGAGATAACAACAAATGTATTTTATGTCGTCGTTGCGTTGCCGCTTGTAGAAACCAATTTGTTGGCGTTATCGGCGCACGTGACCGTGGCTTTAATACATCTATCGGTTGTGCATTTGAAGACGATCTAAATAATTCAGCTTGTATTTCTTGCGGTCAATGTATTGTTGCTTGTCCTACAGGCGCACTACACGAAAAAGATCAGGTTGATGAAGTTATTGAAGCAATTAATGATCCAGAAAAGGTTGTTATTGTTCAAACCGCTCCTTCAATTCGTGCAACTTTAGGCGAATGCTTTGGTATGGAAATTGGTACCAACGTTGAAGGCAAAATGGTTGCAGCACTTCGCCGCTTAGGCTTTGATAAGGTGTTTGACACCAACTTCACTGCTGACTTAACAATTATGGAAGAAGCAAACGAATTAGTTGAACGCGTTAAAAACGGTGGCGCATTACCACTAATTACATCTTGTTCACCGGGTTGGGTTAAGTTCTGTGAAACCTATCATCCTGAACTAATTGAAAATCTTTCTTCCTGCAAGAGCCCACAACAAATGTTTGGTGCTATTATTAAAACCTGGTATGCTGAAACAAACGGTATTGATCCTAAAAATATCTTCTCTGTTTCAATTATGCCTTGTACAGCAAAGAAATTTGAAGTTAACCGCGAAGATCAATGTGCCGCAGGTAAAGGTATTTACGACGTTGACGTTGCATTAACCACCCGCGAACTTGGTCGTATGATTGAAAAAGCCGGTATTAACTTTAAGCTATTACCTGATGAAGCTTTCGATAATCCTCTAGGCGAAGCTTCGGGCGCCGGCGTTATCTTCGGTGCTACCGGCGGTGTTATGGAAGCAGCACTTCGTACTGCAGTTGAAACACTAACCGGCAAAGAATTAGAAAACGTTGATTTTGAAGCTGTTCGTGGTACTGCTCCTATTAAAGAAGCAACATTAAAGGTTGGCGATATGGATGTTAAAGTAGCTGTTGCATCCGGCGCCGCTGCTGCAAACGTTGTTATGGAAAAAATCAAAGCTGGTGAAAAATACCACTTTGTTGAAATTATGGGATGCCCCGGCGGTTGCGTAAACGGTGGTGGCCAACCCACACAACCAGCAGCAGTTAGAAGCTTTGTTGATCTTAAAGCACTTCGTTCAAAAGCATTATATGATGCTGATAAAGCTAACGCTGTTCGTAAGAGCCATGAAAACCCAATGATTAAAAAGCTTTATGCTGAATATTTGGAAAAACCAGGCTCTCACAAAGCACACAAAATTTTACACACATCTTATAAGGATCGTTCCGAAGATTACGTAAAATAAGCGAAAGCAAAATTAAAAGACTGAAAGCGGGTTGCTTTCAGTCTTTTTTGTTGTGTTTTGTGGTCTTTTAGATTATAATGATTTTGGTGATTTTATGAAAACTAATAGAAAACCTTTTGTTATTTCTCTCCTTTGCGGTGTTGGCGGAATTGTAATTCCTTTTATCTTCTTAATTTTATACCTATTTGATCCAAAAAATCATATATCAATTATTGGCGGAGCCGACCTGGCAATTACGGGTAAGCTGATGATACACCGCTTTTTAAACGGAATTTATGGTATTCCTATAACTATCGGCATTTTCGTGGTTTTAATATCTATTTTTTGTTTGATTTTTAATAAAACGGTTATAAATAATTGCAATTTAAAAAGCACAAAAAACATTTTAGGGGTTTCTTTTTGCGGTATGGCTGCATACAGTTTTTTAAATCATGCAAACGCTGTATATTCCGGTCTTTATATTACCAACGATGAAATGTCGAAAATGTTATTCTCCGAATCTTTATTATACGTATGTTTAATAATTGCGGCAGTTGCGTTGGCTTTTCTAATTGTTTTTATAGTTAAATATATAAAATCTAAAATAGCCGACTTTAAAATTAAGGGTTTTATTTTGGAAATTGCCCTTTTGCTAACATCCTTTATTCCATCTTATTATGTTATTAGCGCAATTTGGTTGGCATTAAGAGATTCTTCTTTTCTATAAACAAAGACCGAGAATTATTCTCGGTCTTTTTTGTTATTGATGTTGTTCATATATTTCTTCGTTTATTTTAGCGTTCATTCCGTTTTTTAATAAAAATAAATCGCTTTCGTGTATGCTAATGGTTGCAATATCGTCTTTTTCTCCGTATCTTGGAAAGTTTACAAGCCAAAAACCATTGTTGCACTCGTCAAAACAAATAACACCCTGCATACCCTTATATACACCTTCTTTATTATATCTTTCTTTTTGCACAATAACTTCAACGCAATCTAATTCCTTCATTTTTATTTACCTCCATACGGTGTAATGAGTGATATTTGACCATTTGGTTTTACCATCCAAGCAGAAATAAATTCAACATTATTTCCTTTGTTTTTATTTGTTATTGTAATTCTAACGTTAATTCTTTGACCGTTTTCATCGATTTTCCCAAGCGTATATTCGCCCAGAATATATTTTTCTTTAGCCTGTTTTTCTATTTCTTGTTGTAACCACTTAGCATCTTTTATTGTATAACCCCAGCTTTCGAATAATTTTCTTTTGCCATTTTTATAAAAATTATCCGGATCAAACAAAAAAGGGTCGTATTTAGAATATCTGCTTATGGCATTGGCAGAATTTAAAACATCTGCAATTGATAATAAATTTGTTTTGCAGTGACAAAAGAAATGTTGCGGTATGTTAGGTTTATTATCTTCTACAAACCAACATTTGTCAAGTTTTAAACAGGTTTGACAATGTGTTTTACCTTTTGTTTCGTGATGCCACTCAACCCACTGCGGAATTTTTGTGTTTTTATTTCCCCAGATTGCATCTGTTACAATATTTTCTAATAAGCCCATTAATTCACCTCCGTTTTTTTATTTACAAACGTTTGCAATAATATTGTATCGAATTATATGTATATTTTCCAGCGATCAAAGTCTTAAAAATAGGTCTTTATTGTTGCTTAAGGAACTGATTCATCCGTTCCGTATTCTTTGAAGGCATAAACGCCTTCCCTGCGATTCACTTTATTTGTGCGTTATACGGTACAATGCTTTAATTACAATATGTATAATACAATAAATGTTATTTACAAAAATATTTATTTTTGTTATACTTATTTTATAAACAAAAAGGTGGTGGCAGTATGAACTTTAAATTAAATCCCAATAAATTATTAAGTACCTTTAATTTACCCAAAAGCGTAGTGGATGAACACATTAAACTTGC
Source organism: Acutalibacteraceae bacterium (assembly GCA_045580525.1). Taxonomy (GTDB): domain Bacteria; phylum Bacillota; class Clostridia; order Oscillospirales; family Acutalibacteraceae; genus UMGS1279. Next base: position 5,964 of record JAZNNZ010000011.1, on the reverse strand, counting down.
GGGTGGAACACAATTAAAGGTTTTATTATACTGCTTTAACCATGTTAGTGAAGAAATAAACCTTAACAATATTGCAGCCGCTTTAAAAATTTCGGTTAGTGATACAGAAGATGCGTTAGGCTTTTGGACAGAGCTTGGCTATTTTGAGTCTGAAAACGCACCCGTAGTAGAAGAAATTCCTAAAAAGACTATAAAAAAAGAAATTATTAAGCCTTCTCGCGAAGAAATTGTTGAGCTTTCTAAAAATGATGATAAAATTAAGTTTATTTTAAACGAAACTCAAAAGAAATTTGGCAGACTGCTTCGCGCTAACGAAACCAGCACACTCGTTTGGCTTTATGCCGATGAAGGATTAAGTCCATCGGTAATATTAATGGCGGTTGATTATTCAATTAATATTGGCAAAGGCAGCATTGGCTATATTGAAAAATTGTGTATTGACTGGCTTAATAACGGTATAGACAACGTTCTTGCCGCAGAAGAACATATTAAAACCTTAAAGCTTATGCAAAACGCCTGGTATTTAGTGCAAAAAACCTTTGGCATTGTAAAGCGTAGTCCCAGTAAGAACGAAGAAAAGCTTTCTTATAAATGGGTTTGTGAATATGGCTATAAGCGTGATATTTTAAAAGAAGCTTATGACAGAACGGTTGACAAAATTGGCGAATATAACATTAAATATATTGCAAAGATTATTGACTCTTGGGCAAAGCTTGGTGTTAAGGAGTTTAAAGATATTGCCATTTTAGAAAAGGCCGAAGCAGAAAATAAAAAGGTTAAAGGCAAAAACCAAAAAGAGGATTACGCCGGTTACGATTTAAACGCCCTGAAACTAAAATTAGACGAAGATTATAAATAAAGGAATATAAAAAATGGGTTACAGTAAAGAAATTTATATTAAAGCAATTGATTTACTTAAAGATGAAGCTACCGCTAAAAAGCAAAAATACAATTTGCAAAAAGCAGAGCTATATAAAAACGTTCCAAGACTAAAGGAAGTTGAAAACGCCATTATGCAAAAGGGCGCAAGTCTTGGCACCGTTGCTTTTAGTGGTGATATAACCGCTTTAAAAACACTACAAGCAGAGCTTGAAAATCTTACAAAAGAAAAGGCCGATATTTTAAAGCAAAATAACTTTTCAGAATACACCCCCGTTTGTGAAAAATGCAATGACAGCGGTTTTATAGGCGGAAAATATTGCGACTGTATAAAGAAAAGAGCTGTTAACATTGCTTTTTCTGAGCTTAACGACGGTGTTTCTTTAGAAAATTACGGTTTTGATAAGTTTAGTTTAGAATATTATCCCGATGAATATAAAAAAGGCGTTAGCAAAGTGCTTGATGCTTGTAAGGATTTTGCAGAAGATATGACCGGTAAAAATTTAATTTTACTTGGCAACACAGGTCTTGGCAAAACCCACCTTTCTTTAAGCATTGCAAAAGAAATTATTTCTAAAGGCTATAGCGTTATTTATGGACCGAGCGATAATATTTTAAGCCGCATTGAAAAAGAACATTTTTCTTATTCTGCAGACACCCCTTATAAAGACAGCGTTTTAAACTGCGACCTTCTTATTTTGGATGATCTTGGAACCGAGTTTTTAACACAATACACACTTTCAACTATTTATAACATAATAAATAACCGCTTATTAAGTGGTAAAGCAACCATTATAAGCACCAATTATTCTATTGATGAACTAGAGAAAAAATACACTCCCAGGGTTACCAGCCGCATTATTGGCGCATACACCACAAAATTATTAAAGGGTAACGATATTAGACAACTTAAAAAATAAGATAAAACATAAAAAAACGGATGTGAAATTCACATCCGTTTTATTTTATATCATTTTATTTAAACAGCCTGTTTTCTTCTCTTTTAATTATGGGGAAAAGCACCGTTATTGCTGCAGAATAAACAATGCAAGAAATTACTTCTTCAATTAGTCTTGCAATTATTAAAGCAATTAGTCCCTTTGCGGGGGCGTAGACGTAAAAAATTATAAATGAATTTGTTACCGAAATTATAATCCCGCCAATTATTAAGCTTATAAGCAGTTTTAAAAATAAATAACCTTTATTTTCAGGTATATTTTTAAGCACTTTAAAGGTAAAGGCTTGAATAACACCTAAAGCAATATTTGCCAACGTTATTAATGGAATCCACGCGCCCGAAGGATTAACTATAAGACCGAGTATATCGCAAACACCGTAGGCTATGCCACCAAACAGGGGACCAAACAAAAGACCGGGTAAGGCTGTAAAAATTCCCTCAAAGGTAAGACGGACGGTATTGCTTCCAAAAAGTGGCAGCATAACAGAACCTACCATTCTTATAACCAAACTTAAGGCAATTAAAACCGCTGTGAGTGTTAGCTTAAATAAAAAATACTTTTTTCCTTTTTGCATAAAAATAAGACTCCTTTAAAAGCTAAATAATAGCTTATTCAGAGTCCGCCGAGAATATACATATATATAATATAAGTCTTTTACAGCGGATGAGAAAACCCCACCGCAGTGACAGGCACTTTCGCCAAAGGGTTATACTCCTATCCCTTTGTACTTAACGCGTGGTTTTCAGCTCTGTGCAAAGTATTATAAGCCTAAAAATAAGTATTGTCAATAAACTATAAAAAATATTTTTTTCAAAAAATAAAAAATTTTTTTAAAAAACTATTGACAAACCATAAAAAATTGTTATAATGATAATAGAAAAAATTACTATTAAGGGGTGAAGCACTGATGAAAAGGTACTCTAAACAGCGTGAAGCAATAAAAAGGGTGTTAAATAAACTTAATTATCATCCATCAGCTTCTGAAATTTATTTAGAAGTAAAAAAAGATATACCAAACATTTCGCTTGGCACCGTTTACCGCAATTTGAACGAGATGAAAAATGAAGGTGAAATTTTAGTTTTCAATACAAACAGCGGTAAAGAGTATTTTGATGGCAACCCGGACCCACACTATCACTTTTACTGTCGCTGTTGCGGCAAAACAGAAGATGTGTTTATAGAAGGAAATGAGCTTATAAATAAAGCCAATACACTTTTAGAAGACTTAATTGATAATGCTGAAATTGTTTTTTCAGGGGTTTGCAAAAACTGTAAAAACGTTAATGAAAGCGCATAGCTTTTAAAAATAAAAAATAAAATAATATATAATTTTTTGGAGGAAATAATAATGAAAAAATACGTATGCTTAATCTGTGGTTACACTCACGAAGGAACTTCTGCACCCGACGAATGCCCAATCTGCCACGCACCTGCAGAAAAATTCCAAGAACAATCAGCTGAAAAATCCTGGGCAGCAGAACACGTTGTAGGCATTGCAAAGGGTGTTGACGAAAAGATTATTGAAGGTTTACGTGAAAACTTCAACGGTGAATGCTGTGAAGTTGGTATGTATTTAGCAATGGCACGTGTAGCACACCGCGAAGGTTATCCTGAAATTGGTCTATACTGGGAAAAAGCAGCTTACGAAGAAGCAGAACACGCAGCAAAATTTGCTGAACTACTTGGCGAAGTTGTTACCGATTCTACAAAGAAAAATTTAGAAATGCGTGTTGACGCTGAAAACGGCGCAACATTAGGTAAGTTTGAACTTGCTAAACGTGCTAAAGAATTAGGACTTGATGCAATTCATGACACCGTTCACGAAATGGCTCGTGATGAGGCTCGTCACGGTAAAGCATTTGAAGGCCTACTTGCTCGTTACTTTAAATAAAATAAACGGGGTTAACCCGTAAAAAAAAGAGGAAACAAAAATGGATAAAAAGGTAATTGAACTACTAAACGATCAGATAAACAAAGAATTTTACAGCGCTTATTTATATTTAGAAATTGCAAACTTTTTTAATGATCAGGATTTAGACGGTTTTTCTAACTGGTACACCATCCAAGCACAGGAAGAACGCGACCACGCACTACTATTCTTAAAGTATCTGCAACAAAACAGCATTCCTGTAGAACTAAAGACCATTGATAAGCCTGAAGCCAACTTTAAAACTGCGCTTGACCCACTACTAAAGGGTGCTGAACACGAAAGATACGTTACCGACCTTATTCATAACATTTATGATGCGGCCTATAGCGTTAAGGATTTCAGAACAATGCAATTTTTAGACTGGTTTGTTAAAGAACAGGCCGAAGAAGAAGAAAACGCTGACAAGCTTGTTAATAAATATAAGCTGTTTGGTGACGATCCAAAAAGCCTATATCTACTTGACCAGGAACTTGCCGCACGTGTTTACACAGCACCAAGCCTAACTTTATAATTTAAAGTTTAAATAATTAAACAAACTTTTCCTTTCTTAAAGGCCGCTTAAAGCACCACGCTTTAGGCGGCTTTTGTATTATTGAAAAACCAAACGCTTTATGTTAAAATAATTTTATAAATAACTTGCCGCCTCGTTAGAAAGATGGCACCGCTGCGGTAGCAAAAAAATTAGTAGATAAATACATTATCTATAAAATTCTTATTTGCAAATATTTCTTGCCTCCCTCTGACGAGGGAGGGGGACCACCAAAGGTGGTGGAGGGAGAGCTCTATGAAAACCAACAGAGTAACATGTTTTGTTGTTTTAGCAATTAGCATTATTATTTTAACTGTCGGCTTTGTTCTTTTTTACCCAACTACCGTTAACTATGGCTTTCCAAGTTTATTTTTGTTTGCGCTTGGTTTTTCTTTATTTATTTATGGTTTCTTTGGCGTTTGTTTAAACAAAACCTTTAAAAAACATTCAAACACAAAAACTATTGTTTCTGCTACCGCTATTGGTTTTATTTTATACTGTGCATACGTTTTTGCTTTTATGTTAATTGGTGAAATTGATTTTAATCCTATTTTGGCTGAAGGTGTTTCTTATACTGATTATATTGCAAGATATTTAAATAGATTTGTTTTTTCTGCCATTATCCTATTAGGGGCGATTATTTCAACTATCGCTTTAACTATATATAATTTTAAAGTTAGAAAAGAAGACGAATTATTAAAACGTGGTATTTTATTAGATTTTGTTTTAGGATTACCTTTAGGAATTGGTATTTTTAACACTTTACTTTATTTGTTTTATCTTTTGATTAAGTAGTTTATTAAGGAGTGGTGGTATGAAGCGTATAGCGGCAATTGTTTTGGGGCTTTTTAGCCTTATTTGTCTTGTTGAAATGCCTTTTGCGTTAAAAAGCTTTATAAATTACACCATTCCACGTTTTATTATTTATCAAAATATAAATGCAGAAGGTGTAAGTAAGCTTTTTAGCTATTATATTGTTTTTGGTTCTGAATTTATAACCTGCATTTTGCACTTCATTGTGTTTTTAGTGGGCTTTATTATTGTTATAAAAAATATTATTAAAACCCACCATATTCACGGTGACTTGGAACTAGCCGAGCACGAGCACGACTATCACCATATTTTTCCACAGCTTTTTTCGGTTATTGCCCTTTCTGCCGGTATTGTATCTTGCTGCTTTAAAATTATGAATAAGGCTGATGTTTCAACCGAATTTATTATAAAAACAATTGTTTCTACCATTATTTTTACCGCCCTTCCCTGTGTTTTTATGCTTTTGTTTGCAAGAACAAAACACAACGATAAAAAGTGGCTTATAATTTCTGCTGTCATTATTTTTATTATATATAAGGCACTTACCTTAATACCCTTTACCGCTGAAATATTGGGTGAATATTTTAAATTTACTGTTTCAAACAGTGTTTCAAGCTGGTATTTGGTTGTGGGTTATACACTGCTGCTTATTGCATTATTTAAAGGTGTTGACTGCCACAAAACCTTAAAGCTTATGCTAACGGTGCTTGTTATAATTACCGCAGTACCCTATAGAACCATAATTTTTTCAGAAAATACTCAAAGCTTTATTTATTCTATGTATGGTCTTTTAACTTCGGTTTATTTGCCCCTTTCATTAGATTTATTAGTACATAAGGCCCTACCGGAAAGAG
>JAZNNZ010000010.1:0-6921 GCA_045580525.1 Acutalibacteraceae bacterium | reverse complement strand
CATAGAGCCTATAAAGGTTATAATTATCAGTATTAAAAACAATGACCGCAAATTACCCGCTAATTTTACAAGCTTTCGTGCGAGTATAGTAAAAAACCAAATATTCCTTAACGCACAAACTACCGCCAAGGTTATAAAAAGGCAGGTAAGGGTTTTAAAATCAAAATAACCCAAATATTCACGGTCGGGCGGCACAAAAAAGCAGGTTATTATAGCCGCTAACGCCGCAATACAAAAAACAACATTCTTTTTTACAAATCTTAACGCTTTCACTTTTTCACCCATATATAAAAATCAACCCGATTATTATATTATAAATAAAAATTAAAGTCAATAAAATAAGCGGAGTAAAAACTCCGCTTTTTCTTATTGTTTTGAAAAATATTCTGCAAGTAAATCTCTTGCATAAATATTGGGGCCCAGTCGTTCAATTTCGGTTAAATTATTCCAGGAATACTGAGAAGTATAACTATCAACAACAATATAATAGGTTTTATTATTATTTATGCTTATGCTTTCGCCATACGCACTCTTTTTAATATAATAATTGTCTCTTTTGGACAAAAATTTATCATTTAAATCTCTTCCGGAAATTGAACAAAGCACAAGTTCATTATCAAAGGGGAATATCATTTGTAAATCGGCATATTTTACGTCACCTTTAGGTAGCTCATAGGGACTACGCGCCTTTAAAAATCCGCCGCCAAGCACAATGTTGTACTTATTTCCCCATTTTTCTACACCCTTCTCCATATAAAGACGCGCCACAATATTGCATAGCTGACTGCTTGTGCGGTGTGTTTCGTTATAGCCCACCACCTCATATACAGAGCTTAGCTCATTTTTATACTTGTTTAAAAGGGTTTTAACTATCGGATCCCCTTGTAAAGAAGAATATTTGCTGTTATTAACAAACTCCGCTGTAGTTAGTTTTTTGGTGCCTGTAACAAAATTAATGCCATACTCAATATGAGAAATACCACCGTTATTATCGCCGCCGGCTTGCATATGATATACACCGTGGCGGTCATATAGAGTATACTTTTGATGGGTATGAGCTTCAAACACCATATCAACGTAACCGTCAGAAAGTGCTAAATCGTAATAGCTTTGCAAATTTAATTCTGTTATTTGCGAAGCACCCGTTTTGCTACTTCCGTAACCATCGTGAATTGAATAAACAATTATATCTGCACCCGCCTTTTTTAGCTTTTGACTTTCTGCTTTTACTAAGGCGGTAAGATCGTTTTTAACCTTAAAATAAACGTTTTCAACCTGTTCTGATGAAATTGAAGAATAACAATCTCCTATTGCGCCAATAATACCAATTTTTATGCCGCCGCGTTCAACTATAACAGAAGTATCGGCATAATCTACACGCTTATTGGTGGTTTTATTATAAACGTTAATTGCTAAAAATGGGAATTCGGCAATTTTATCGTTTTCTTTAATTGCGCCTTCGCCCCAATCATATTCGTGGTTTCCTAATGTCATTGAAACAAAGTCTAATTCATTCATCCAATCGGTAATAATTTTGCCCTTTGTGGTGTTAGACTCTGCGCTACCCTGCCACATATCACCCGAAGATAATAGTACGGTATGGTCATCGGTCTTTTTAGCATTTTTTAAATAGGTTGTAAGTTCATCAACGCCGCCTTGACTATCAGTATCATCAAGCTTTCCATGTAGGTCGTTAATTGCATAAAAGTCAATTAGCACAATAACGCTTTCTCCGCAGCCGTCGCATTTACCGTCATCATCTTTGTCTTTGTGCTCTTTATCGGGGTTAAATATTCCCCCTGCACTACATTCAGAATCGGCGGTTGGAACATCATCTTTTTTATAATCTTCTTCATCGCGGTCATCCGGCACAAAAATTATACTACTTGTTTCTCCACTATTAGCAGCGGTGCTTGAACCGTCAATAATATCATTGTTATCTGTAATATCTCCCGGCTCATTACCACAGGCGGTTAAGAGTAAACCTAAACATACTATTAAAGCTAATAATTTTTTCATAAGCAATTCCTTTTTTTATAAGATATAAAAATTATAGCATTTATTATAATAAAAGGCAACATAAAAAAGAGCGGTCAAACGACCGCTCCAATTTATTTTATATCGGTTACTGTGTAACCGTTTGATTCAATTAGTTGTTTTAAGGTTTCATTTTGAATTTCTTCGTTAAATTCAATAACTGCGGTGCCTTTTTTATGGCTAACATCGGCTTTAATTACACCGCTGGTGCCTTCTAATAATTGTTTTACTCTGGCTTCACAATGGGGGCACATCATACCTTTAATATAAAGTGTCTTTTTCATCTTCTTATTCTCCTTTTTGTTTGCTTTAAACAGGTTTAATCTTAAGGCATTACCAACTACTGTAACACTAGATAGGCTCATTGCCGCCGCCGAGAACATTGGGTTTAAAGTAAGACCAAAAAGCCCTGCCGCAAGCGGTATTCCCAGACAGTTATATATAAATGCCCAAAACAGATTTTCACCTATATTTTTTATTGTTTTTTTACTTAAGCTTATAGTTGTTACAACATCCATAAGACTATTCTTTATAAGCACAATATCAGCAGCATCAATAGCAATATCAGCACCGCTTCCAATGGCCACACCAACATCTGCGCGGGTTAGCGCTACTGCATCGTTAATACCGTCTCCAACCATCATTACACTTCCGTCTTTTTGAAGTTCTTTTATAATTTCTTCTTTTTGGTCGGGTTTAACGTTGGCAATTACCCTTTCAACCCCTACTTTTTTACCTATATATTCTGCTGTGTTTTGGTTATCTCCCGAAAGCATAACGGTTTTAATACCCATTTTTTTAAGTAAGGATATGGCTTTTGCGCTGTCTTCTTTTATTGTATCTGCCACCGCAATTACACCAATTATTTCTTTGCCTTTTGCAAATATAAGTGGGGTTTTACCTTCTTTTGAAAGCTCTTTTATATTTTCTTGAACAGCGTTTGGTATATCTGCTTTAGATAAAATATATTCAATATTTCCGCCATAAATATTTTCGTTATTTATTTTACCGCTAACGCCGCTACCTGTTTTTGAGATGAAATCCTGCACCTTTAAAAGCTTTAAATTTTCTTCTTTGGCCTTTTGCTTAATGGCTAAAGAAAGCGGGTGCTCACTTTTTTGTTCTAAAGAAGCCGCCAATAATAAAAGCTCTTTTTCTGAAACTAAAACCGGATAAACACCCACAACGCTGGGTTTGCCCCGTGTAATTGTACCGGTTTTATCAAGACAAACGGTTTTTGTTTTACCCGCAATTTCAAGCGCGGTGGCATTTTTAAATAAAATACAGTTTTTAGCTCCAACACCTGTGCCCACCATAATGGCAACGGGTGTTGCAAGACCAAGCGCACACGGACAGCTGATTACCAAAACCGAAATTGCACGGGCAACCGAATACCCAAGCGAACCATCAATTAGCATCCATGAAATAAAGGTAATAATTGCAATGCCAAGTATAATCGGCACAAACACGCCGGAAACCTTATCGGCTATTTTTGCAATTGGTGCTTTTGTTGCAGTGGCTTCGCTGACAAGCTTAATAATACCCTGTAAGGTGGTGTCTTCGCCAACCTTTGTAGCAGAACATTGTAAAAATCCCGTACCGTTAATGGTTCCGCTATATACAGTACTGCCAACCATTTTATCTATTGGCATACTTTCACCGGTTAATGCCGATTCATTAACCGTGCTTTCTCCTAAAACCACAACACCGTCAACCGCGATTTGTTCGCCAGGTCTTACAATAAAAACATCGCCCTTTTTAAGCTCTTCAATTTTTACCGTAATCTCTTTACCGTCTTTTATTATCGTAGCGGTTTTAGGCGCTAATTTCATAAGTCCTTCAATGGCGGTGGTGGTTTTGCCTTTTGCTCTTGATTCTAACATTTTACCAACGGTTATAAGTGTTAAAATCATAGCAGCTGACTCAAAATAAAGTCCGTGCAAACACATTTTGGCGGTTAGTATATCTTTAAACATAAGCGCGTTCGATATATTAAAAATCATATAAACGCTATATATAAATGCCGCCAAAGAACCTAAAGAAACAAGTGTATCCATATTTGGCACACGGTTAATTAAGCCCTTAAAACCGCTTATGAAAAACCTTTGATTTATTATCATAACACTTAAGGCTAAAAGCATTTGAATAATAGCAATTATAAGCGGATTTTCGGCAATAATACCCGGCAAATAAAAACCCCACATTACATGCCCCATTGATATATACATAAGTGGTATTAAAATTACAATCGAAGCAATTAATCTTTTCATAATAGCGGGTGTTTGCGTGTCCTTTATTTTAGAACCATCGGTATTGTTTGCACCATTTTTTAAAGATGCTCCGTACCCCGCATTTTCTACCGCGGCAATAATTTCCCCCGGCGTTGCACTTCCCCCTACCGTCATAGAATTGGTTAGTAAATTAACCTGACATTCTGTAACGCCATTTAAAGCGCTTACCGCCTTTTCAACACGAGCAGAACAAGCCGCACAGCTCATACCTGTAACGTTATATTTTTCCATAATTCACCTATTTCATAAGTTTTTGCAATGTTAAAACAAGCTCGTCTATTGTATCTTCCTTACCGTTTTTTATATCGTTTGCAACACAAGAACGAATATGACTTGATAAAAGTTCTTTATTAAAGGCATTTAAAGCAGAATTTACCGCGCTTACCTGTACCAAAATATCGGTGCAATAGGCGTTATTTTCAACCATACCTTTAATGCCACGCACCTGTCCTTCAATGCGGTTAAGGCGGTTTATAAGGCTTTTATACTCTTTTTCACTGCGCTCTTTTGTTTTTTTACAGCATTCGCATTTCTGTTCCATATAATTCTCCTAAATATACCCCTATGGGGTATTTTGTAATTATATTATACCCTATCACATTTATCATGTCAATAAAAAAACACAAGCATTTTTTATGCTTGTGTTATACAAAGTAAAAACAGGTGTCCCACGCAGGAACTGCAGGAAAGTGCCGCATATAAACCTTATATTCAGGATTAAATTCCAATACCTTTAACGGAATTGTAAAATAATCTTCTGATTTATGGTAGCAAGAAATTAACATTTTTGGCTTATCTCTTTTTATGGTTTGTTCTGCACCTAAAATTCCCTTTAGCTCTGCGCCTTCTACGTCAAATTTAATATAATCATATTTCTTACTTTTTGTAAGACTGTCAACCGTTATTGTTTTAACGGTTTCTCCTTTACCAATGGTAGAGCCGCGGCTGTTTACACCGGAAAACTCTGCCACGCCATTTTCATCAGAAATTGCAGCGTTAATTAAATTTATATTGTAGTCTTCTGTGTTTTTGATTAGTTTTTTAAAGGTTTTAACGTCAGGCTCTATAGCGGTAATGACGTTTTTACCCACACGGTTTATAAACTGCAAAACGGTATCGCCATTATATGCGCCTAGATCTAAAAAGCTATCATTTTCTTTTAATTGCAATATGTTTTTAAAGCATTCTTCTTCGTTTGCTTCACACTCAAATAAATATTTAAACTCTCCCGTAAGTTTGAACATAACCATATTATAAAAGGTCTTTTGGGATTGTTCGTCTGCAAGTAAGTCATAAACTATTTCAAGCTCACTCTTATGCTTTTTAGCAAACTCTAAATCAAAAACTTCGGTACCAACAACCGGGACTTCCGGCATATAAAGGGGAATTTCTTTTGAAAGCTTTTTAATATAATCTATCATTTCAGGTCTGCTTGTACCAAAAGAAAGCAGCGCTACAAAATTGGGATAATTACTTTTAACCGAATTTAATGACTGCACCTTAAAACCGCGAAAGCAACGTTCTCTTACAAAACCGTCACTTGCAAAAACGCCGCTAATAATAACGCCAAGACTATTCAGTTTATCAATAAGCTTATCTGAACCGTTGCCCGTACCGTAGATAAAAATCGGTCGTTTTTCAGCCTTTAAGCTTTGCCAAATATCGGTCATACCTTCCCCTCCTTATAAAATTTAACCCCCGAAAAACGGGGGCGTTATTTATTCTATTATATCGTAATACAAATCAACCTTAAAGGTGCATACACCAAGGTCGGGATTTTTAATGCGCACAGCATCCTCCGGCACATCAACATTCAGCCAATGACTAGAGCCCGCTGTTACGCTGATTGAATTACCGTTTGATATTACCTTATCAACAGTATGGGTAAAAACAACCTGCTTTTGCTCATTCAAAATGGTAACATCAAAGCCAATATTTCGAATGGCCTTATCACTCTTATTGTAGACAATATATGTTATATCATATTTTTTTCCATGTTCCCAATACTCAAACTTGTTAAAGTGCATATATACATCGCCGAGCTTTGGGTTCAGCATCTCAAAATTACCGTCGTAAATATAGTTGATTTCAAAGCTTTCCTTAGTTCTGCCATTTTGATTTATTACTGCTGATATTTCGTTATTGCTTCCTGTGCTGTTTTCATCGGCGCTTGAGGTGTCAGTATTTAAAAAGTCAAAAATATTTGAGCTTGAATCATTACCCTCATATTTTTTTGTTAAGTTGGCTTTTGTAATTGAATTTGTAATGGCAGAGCTTACAAATATAAGAGCCGCCGCTATAACTACAGCCGCAATTTTCATATATTGCTTTTTAGTTTCAGTCTTCTTTTTACTATCAAAGTTTAATTTAGCGGCCTTGTTTATTAAATCCTTGACTGTCGCAAAACTTTGTGTTTTAAACAAGGCCTCTTTACCATCAAAAACAACGGGGATTTTATTTGCCACACAGCAATTTATAAATTCATTTTCAGTAATATTTATCCTGTTTTTTGAAATAGTTTCTTTTACTGAATATGTGGGAGTTACATCCACCTGTTCGCCAACATTCAAGCGATTCAATATTTTCGAAATAT
>JAZNNZ010000009.1:0-2800 GCA_045580525.1 Acutalibacteraceae bacterium | reverse complement strand
TGCGGTACTTATGGGTATTTCACGTCTATTATACGGAAAATTCAGCGAAAAACTTGATTTAACCAAAACAATGCTTATGTGCGCTCTTTTATGCACCGGCTGCTACTTATTGGCATCGTTATCATCCTTACCAATTTTAGGTCTTATTGGTTGCGCGGTTTGTGGCTTTTCGGTTGGTATTATGTGGCCGGGTTCTATTAGCATATCAACTAAAAACTGTCCAAAAGGCGGAACCGCAATGTTTGCATTTTTAGCCTTAGCGGGAGATTTTGGCGGTATGGCAAGTCCTGCTATTGTGGGAAATGTTTCTGAACTAGCCGGCGGCAACCTGAAAATTGGTCTGCTTGCAGCCACGGTATTCCCCATTATTTTAGTAATTGCTTTGATTGTTTTAAAAAGTATAAAAACAATGTAGTATTAAAAATAATCAGCATTTTAAAATGTTGATTATTTTTTTGTTTTATATTATAATGAAAAAAACTTCAGGAGGTTTTTTATGAGCGATAAAAAAGAGCTTTGGCGTGCGGTTAAATTTACTTTATTCTCAATTTCGGCAGGCATTATTCAAATTGGCTCCTTTGCGCTTTTGGAATTATTTATTAAAGAGTATTGGATTGCCTATTTAATTTCTTTGGTGCTTTCAATCATCTGGAATTTTACCTTAAACAGACAATACACCTTTAAATCTGCGGCAAACGTACCGGTTGCTATGGCAAAAGTATTTGGCTTTTATTTAGTATTTACTCCGCTTTCTACATATTTAGGACATTTAGCGGAAGGCGTCGGCGTTAACGATTTTATTATTTTAGTTATAACAATGCTTTCAAACTTTGTTTTAGAATTTTTATTCTGCAAGTTTGTGGTTTACCGCGGTCAAGAAGACACATTAGAAAAAAAGGAAGATAAAGTTGAATAAATCTAATATTCTTAAAAGAAATACAAATCTTGATATAATAAGAATTGTTGCAACCATAACTGTTTTTGCAGTGCACTTTTTTCTAAACACCGAATATTATGCTTATCCACAATCCGGTATAAGTATGTTTTTTATTACGTTGTTGCGCAGCTTCTTTATGCTTAGCGTACCGCTATTTTTAATGTTATCAGGATATTTGCTTTGCAACAAAAAATTAAGTATTAAATATTATGGTGGTTTAATTAGAATTATAGCCACCTACGTTATTGCTATAATATTAATCAAGCTTGGTGCCAATATTATTTTGCATCAACCATTAGGCTTTAAAAGTATAATATCTGATATTTTAAATTTCAGACAATATTCTTGGTATGTTGAACTGTATGTTTGCCTATTTCTTTTAGTTCCGTTTTTAAATATAATAACTAATAATATTTCAAAAAATGGACTTTTGTGCTTAATAGGTACACTATTGTTTTTAACAAGTGTTCCTACCATTATTAACACACTACCCATTGTAAGCTCATATCCATTAATACCGGACTACTTTTCTGCGCTTTGGCCACTTACCTATTATTTTATAGGCTCATTTTTAAATAAATATAAAGACGAATTTAAGCCTAAAGGATATATTGTAGCACTGTGTTATTTTGTGTTTTTAATACTTCTTACAGCAATTACATTTTTACAAGCCCGTGGCGGAGCGTTTAGATACGGTGGCTGGTCCAACTGGGAAAGTCCCTTTGTTATTGGTTGCGCTTGTTGCTGTTTTATTTTATTAACCAAGCTTAAAACCGATAATTATCCGTTATTTATTAAGCGCTGTTTGGCATTTATTTCTAACAGAACATTTAGTATGTATTTGGTATCCTGGCTTTTTGACGCAATTATTTATACCCATTTAAAGGCTGTGGCTCCTAACTTTTTCTCGCAACTGCCATACATTCTATTAACCGTTCCATTGGTGTTTTTACTTTCGTTTGTTTTATCGTGTATTGTAGATTTAATCTTCCAATTATTACATAAATTAATAACACAGCTTTTTTTAAAGAAGGAAGATAAATAATAAACAAAAAAGACGGGCCCAGCCCGTCTTTTTATTTTATTTCGTTTATATATTCTCTTGCCAATTCAGTAATACCATCAAAATCGTCATTTTTAAGCATTTCTTTATTAACAATATTTGTGCCAATACCAAAGCCAACACAACCGGCATTTAAGTATTCTTTTATATTGTTTTTATTTATACCGCCAACACCAAGTAGCTTAATATTGCTCAAAGGTGCTTTTATTGCTTTAACGTAACCACTTCCCAAACTATCTATTGGAAAGAGTTTAACAAAATCTGCGCCACTACGATAAGCCAATGTTGCTTCGGAAGGAGTTAAAGCGCCCGGCATTGAAACAAGACCGTTTCTTTTGGTGTATTTAATAATTTCGGGATTTGTATCAGGTGAAATTATAAACTTGCCACCGGCTTGTTTTGTTAATTTAACCTGTTTTTTTGTTAAAACAGTACCCGCACCTATAAGCATTTTGCCCTTAAAATGTTCGGATAATGCTTTTATATTATTAGCAGTTTCTTGATCGGTTACACTACCGTCCATAGAGTAGGTAATTTCTAATAGTCTTATGCCGCCGTTGTACATGGCTTCGGCAAGTGGCATTAGCTTTTCACTTTCAACGCCACGCACAATGACTATTATTTTTTCCTTCAAAACTGCATTTATTGTGCTTTGCATTTTATTTGTTACTCCTTAAAGAAGTTTTCTTCAACCGCCGCGCAAATTACGTGGTAAATTGGTAAATGGCATTCCTGAATTTTAAAGGTTTCGTTTTCGGGGAAGTCGGATCGTAGCCATGTCGTTCTGTGAGCCAAGGAGT
>JAZNNZ010000008.1:0-20363 GCA_045580525.1 Acutalibacteraceae bacterium | reverse complement strand
TCAACAATATTGTCCCCTTCTTTGATAATTGGAGCACGAATACCGCGAGAAACAGTTCCCACCATACGACTCATACTAAAAACAACTCCTTAAATATTAAAAAATGAGTTTTTTCACAACATAAAATTATATCACTACCTTCATATTATTGCAATATTTTTTTATAAAAAATAAGTCGTATTTTTAGTTTTTATACTGTAGATAAATCAATGATAGGTAACACTTTTCTCAAAAAAATAAGATGAAAGTGTATTTTGAAAGAATTTGTTGTGTTGTGAGGAGCCGCAGGCGACGAACAACACAACAAATTCGGCTCTCGTTACATTACCGCCAGATAGTCAGCAAGTACAGCATTTGGACTTCTGTATTTTAAGCAACTTTTTGAAATATTGTTTGAGATTCTGTTGTATTTAGCAAGTTGTTTTCTTCCGTCTTCAAGGCTAAACATTCGCATTTTGCTGTAAAACCTCTGTTCATCAAGTCGGTGTTGACGCTCCACTTTACCGTTGTGTCTTGGGGTTGCTACTTGTATCCTATGGTATTTAATTCCGCACTCTTCTAAATATTCTTCAAACAATGTCTTATGGGTTGCTTTCTTCACTAATAGTACGTTAGTCCATTCTGTTCCGTTGTCGGTCTGAACCTCTCTTATTGGGAAAGGAAATTTCACTATTAACTTCTTTAAAAAATCTAACGAACTATATGTGCTGTGTTCATCATACATTTCTCTAAAACAATACCTTGTACATTCGTCAACTGCTGTATATTGGTAGTATTTCTGCCCATTCGCAACACAATACGCTGGCACAAACTTAACATCTATTTGAACCTTTTGTCCTGGATATTCTGCCCTTTGGTATGGTTTGGGTTTGTAGCCTTTGCGTTTCTCAGGTGTTTCTTCTAATTTAAGCCTTTTTATTGCTCTAAGCAGACTATTGTAACAACGTGTATATCCATTTTCACGAAGCTTATCCCAAAGCATAATCTTATCCTTAGTTCTGCGGTAATATCTTTCAATCATCGCATATTCTTCTGCCGTTTGTTGTCTCGGATGGCTATGCGGACGGTGAGAACGGTCGATTAAGCTCTGCCATCTTCCGTCATAACGTTTCTTCCAATCATATATTGCTTTTCGACATACTCGGTAACGAATGCTTGCTGCTGTTACTCCTCTTTTTTGAGAATATTTTATTACTAGTTGACGAAACTTAGCTTTTGGTGATATACTTTTCATCGGAAAAACAACTCCTTTGTGCCGATGTTTAGTGTGGTTACTTTCATCTTAACACATTTGAGTTGTTTTTTCTATTTTTACTGTTACCTATCTATTGTATCATAACAATAAGTCGTATTTTTAGTTTTTATACATACTTGCTAATAATTTGATTTTTTGATATAATAAAATAAATATAACTTTAAGCGGGAGGTTAAAAAATATGGCAAATTTAGATAAACTTTTTGAAATTGACCCTTACCTTTCCCCTTTTAAAGAGCAACTTAACTTTAGAAATAATTATTATTTAGAAAAAAGAACTAAACTTTTGGGCAAAAACAAAAGCTTGGTTAGCTTTGCTAACGGTTATAAATATTTTGGTTTTCATAAACAAAAGGACGGTTACGTTTATCGCGAGTGGGCCGAAAATGCAGAAAAAATGTATTTAACCGGCGATTTTAACAACTGGGACCTATATAAAAATGAAATGAAAAATATTGGTAACGGTGTTTTTGAAATTTATGACCCCAACCTAAAACCCGGCCAAAAAGTACAGGCAATAGTAATTGCAAACGGTGAAACACTGCGTCGCGTACCAAGCTATGCTACACGCGTGGTTCAGGATGAAAACACATATCTTTGGTGCGCAGAAATTGAAGACACACTTGAATATTTTGACTTTGAAGATAATGGCTTTAAGCCTGATAAAACACCTTTTATTTATGAATGCCACATTGGTATGTCAAGCGAAGAAGGTAAGGTTTCTTCTTATAAGGAATTTACTGAAAACATACTTCCTAACATTAAAAAACTGGGTTATAACACCATACAAATTATGGCGGTTATGGAGCACCCTTACTATGGTTCGTTTGGATATCAGGTTTCTTCCTTTTTTGCAATTAGTAGCCGTTTTGGAAAAAGTCAAGATTTAAAAGAGCTTATAAAAGAAGCTCACAAAAACGGTATTGCTGTGCTTTTAGACGTTGTTCATTCACACGCGGTTAAAAACACGGGCGACGGTTTGAATGAGTTTGACGGTACTGAATACCAATATTTTCATAAAGGCAATAAGGGTGAGCATCCCGCTTGGGGCACCAAGCTTTTTAACTATGGCAAACCGCAGGTTATTCACTTTTTGCTTTCAAACTTAAAATATTATTTAGACGTTTTTCATTTTGACGGTTTCAGGTTTGACGGTGTTACCTCTATGCTTTACCAGGACCACGGTCTTGGCAGCAGCTTTACAAACTACGGTATGTATTTTTCTGAAAACACAGATATTGATGCTGTTACCTACCTAACTCTTGCTAACGAGCTTATACATAAATTTAATAAAAATGCCATTACTATTGCAGAAGATATGTCCGGAATGCCGGGTATGTGTTTGCCAATAAATATTGGCGGCATTGGTTTTGACTTCAGGCTCTCTATGGGCGTACCTGATCTGTGGATTAAGCTTATTAAAGAATATACCGATGATACTTTTGATATTGCAAAGCTTTATTACGAGCTTATTATGCGGCGTCCGCAAGAAAAAAATATTGGGTACTGTGAATCACATGATCAGGCTTTGGTTGGAGATAAAACCATTATGTTCCGCCTATGCGACGCTGAAATGTACTGGAATATGGCAAAAAACAAACAAAGCTTTATTATTGATCGCGGAATTGCGCTTCATAAAATGATAAGGCTGGTTACCGCAAGTCTTGCGGGTGAAGGCTACCTTAACTTTATGGGTAACGAATTTGGACACCCCGAATGGATTGACTTTCCGCGCGAAGGCAATAATTTTAGCTATCATTACTGCCGCAGACAATGGTCACTAAAAGAAAACCAAGACTTAAAATATCATTATTTAAATGATTTTGATAAAGCAATGATTAGCTTTTTGCAAAACGAAAAGGTTCTTAAACGCTTTTCAGACGGTAGTCTTATACACCAAGACGATAAAATTCTTTCATTTACTAAAAACGACCTTGTTTTTGTATTTAACTTTAACCCCACCAAAAGCTTTGAAGGTTATTTTATACCCACAAAGTTGCGCGGTAAATATAAGGTTATTTTAAATACCGATAACACCGATTTTGGCGGTTTTGGGCGCATACAAGAAGACTATATTTATAAAACCGAAAAAACAAAAGACGGAAAATCCGGTTTTAAGTGTTATTTACCTAACCGCACCGCCATTGTATTTAAAAAAACCAACTAACAGGAGTTTGTTATGAGCGAATATCTAACTAAAATTACAGAATGTTTAACATTAATTGAAAAAGAAGAAAAAGAAAATTTAAAGGCTGCTTCTTCACTGGTAGCAAAAACCATTGAAAATGACGGAATTATTTATATTTTTGGTTGCGGACATTCACATTTGCCTGGGCTTGATGCCTTTTATCGCGCGGGCGGTCTTGCAAACGTTTCACCGATACTTGACACCGACCTTATGCTTCATAACGGAGCCGCAAAGTCTTCAAGAATGGAGAAAATGAGCGGTCTTGCAACCGAAATTTTAAGACGCTATACCCTAAGCGAAAACGATATGCTTTTTGTACTGTCGGCTTCGGGCAAAAATCAAGTGCCTTACGAAATTGCGCTTGAAGCTAAGAAATACGGTGTTAAAACGGTTGGTATTTCATCGTCTTCTTATTTTGAAAAGGGCGGCAAACTTCACACCGCTACCGACATTCACGTTGATTGTAAAGTGCCCTACGGAGACGCTTGTATTACGGTTGGTGATATTAAAATGGGCGGTCTTTCTACCGCAACAAATTGCTTTATAATTAACACCTGTTTAATTGAAGGCTCAAAAATTGCCGAACAAAACGGTGTTAAACCACCCGTTTATTTAAGTGGCAATATTGAAGGCGGAAAAGATCATAACGTAATTTTAGAAGAAAGATACTTTAAAAGGGTGAAACACCTATGAGTAAAATTGCAATTATTGGCATGGTGGGAAACTCCGCGTTTTTGCCGGTTGAAAACTTTCACGTTGGCGGCGAAACGGTAGTAGCTAGTGACTTTCATTTAGAACCTGGCGGAAAAGGTTATAACGCTGCTGTGGCGGCGGCTCGTTTTGGCGCAGAAGTTTCTTTTTTAGCGGCGGTGGGAAATGAAGGTTTTGAAAGCATTGACAGCTTCACAAAAAACGAAGGCATTAACGGTGTATTTGTAAAAAAACAAGGCCCTACAGCCTTTGCAACCATTATTACCAATAAAGAAGGCTCAAACCAGGTAACGGTTTTTCAGGGGGCTTCTTTAGAAGAAAAAGACCTTTTGCTTTTTGAAGATGAAATAAAAAGCGCCGACATACTTTTACTTAATAACGAAGTGCCGGAAGGTGTTAACGTTAAAGCAATAGAAATTGCAAAAAAGCATGGTGTTTTTGTGGTATTAAACCCGGCACCACACAGACCGCTTTGCGATTATATTTTAGAAAATGTTGATATTTTTACTCCAAACGAGCATGAAACTTTAGGTCTTGAAAACAAACAAAACCTTATTATAACATTAGGCAAAAAGGGTGCGCTAATAAAAGAGACCAACACTACTATAAAAAAGTTTGAAGCAGGTCCTGCAATTGATACAACAGGAGCCGGAGACACCTTTAACGGTGTATTGTGCGCCGCTTTTGGCGATAAAAAAGATATTTTAACCGCTGTAAAAACAGCAATTAAAGCTTCGGGCGTAAAGGTAACAAAAAGATATGCCGCCGGCGGTATTCCAACAAGAGAAGAAATAGAAAAATATGAGAATTAGAAGAAAAAAGAATTTAGAAACAAGAATTGAAAATTGCGCAGAAAACTTTATTTATTTGGTTGAAGAAGCTAAAGACGCAAGAGAGAAAACCGAAAAATTTATTGACTACCCCACCCTTTTTAACAACCACAATCCCGTAAATTTAGAGATTGGCTGTGGTAAGGGTAAATTTTCAATAAATAAAGCAAAACAAAACCAAAATCTTAACTTTTTGGCGGTTGAAAAAATTGATAACGTGCTTGTAACCGCAAGTGAAAATGCAAAAAAAGAAAATTTAGATAACTTAAAGTTTTTATGTGTTGCGGCAGAATATTTAGACCGTTATATTCCTATAAAAAGTATTGAAAATATTTATTTAAACTTCTCTTGTCCCTATCCTAAAAAGCGTTATTCTAACCGTAGACTGACAAATCCTAAGTTTTTAAAAATCTATAAAAACATTTTAAAGGATGGCGGTTTTATATATCAAAAAACCGACAACCGCGCATTTTTTGAATATTCTTTAATTAACTACACCCAAAACGGTTTTTATATTGAAGACATTTCACTAGACTTACATAACAGCGAGATTACCAACAATATTATGACCGAATATGAAGAAAAGTTTGTTAATTTGGGGCTTCCTATTTACTACGCAAAAATAGGTTTAAAAAAATAAGACAACACAAAAACAGCAATTAATAAAACCCTGTAAAATTTGACAGGGTTTTTATTATTGTATATTAACTTGATATTATTAAAAATTGTGCTATAATGACAGTATATTACTTTTATTGACATTTTTTATAAAAAGCAAACTACTTTGGGGGAAAATTAATTGTTTGAAAATTTTGTTGTGGTTATTCCAAGCTTGGACCCGGACGAAAAACTGCAAAACACGGTTTTAAGTATAAAACAAGCCGGATTTAACAACATACTTGTAGTAAATGATGGCAGTAAGGAAGAAAATTTAAAATATTTTCCTACAGAAAAAGAAGTTATACTGCTTAATCACGAAACTAATCGCGGTAAAGGTGCGGCCCTTAAAACCGCTTTTGCTTACATTGAAAAAAATATGCCTGAAATTACGGGTGTTATTACTGCAGACGGTGATGGACAGCATCTGCCTGAAGATATTGTGAAATGTGCGAACGCACTTGACTTTGAAAAAAGTGAAGTGGTACTTGGTTGCCGCGATTTTACTGCGGCCGACGTACCACAGCGCAGTCGTTTTGGTAATAATACCACTTCATTTGTTTTTAAACTGCTTTGCGGACTTAAAATTTCTGATACCCAAACGGGACTACGCGCTTTCCCTAAAAGCCTCATGCCCCTGCTTTGTGAAATTTCGGGTGACAGATTTGAATATGAAACCAATATGCTTTTAAAGTTTAAACAACAAAATATTGGCATAAAAGAAGAAAAAATCCAAACCGTTTATATTGAAGAAAACCGCTCATCGCATTTCCGCGTTGTGCGTGACTCATTACGGGTTTACGGGTTTATATTTTCCTTTATTTTAAGCTCTTGTATTTCCTTTATTGCAGATATTTCACTTTTTTATATTGTAAGAAAGCTGCTGGGGGCTGTTTTAGGAGCTTCTGCAGAGCTTGTTGCTACTGTAGTAGCCAGAATAATTTCTTCGCTTATTAACTTTACCATAAACAAAAAGCGTGTATTTACTAATACCGATTCGGTTAAATCTACCCTTCTTCGTTATTATGCCTTGGCAATACCACAAATGCTTTTATCTGCGTGTTTTGTAACATTATTCAGCGCTGTTTTTGCAGCAAACGCTGAGCTTTCAACACTTATAAAGATGGTGGTTGATACCATACTGTTCTTTGTTAGTTACCGCATTCAAAACAACTGGGTTTTTGCCAATAAGAAAAAGACTCAAAAAGTAAGAACCAAGCTTTCTGCAAAGAAAATAGTTTTACGCAGTATTTTAGTATTTTTTACCGTAATTTTAATGATACTTGTAACTGCAGTTAGTGCTTGTCTTGTTATTGTTCACGGTCCTAGTGAAAGCGTAAAAAATATGCTGGTTTTATCAGCAAAACAAGCAAGTGCAACAAAATGGGTGCCACACCTGTTTATGAGCAACGCTGAAATTGATGAAATTTTGGCAAACAGTGAAAAACTTAATACCGATATAATTGATATGGAAGATATTACAGAAGCCCCACAAGAAGATGAATGGGACGATGCAATTGACGGTATGAAATTAATTTTTGCAAATAAACCAAATTTTAAAGCCTACATAATTTTACTTAAGGACCCATCCAGAATTTCGGTTGGGGTTTCAAGTGAAAATTTTGAAACCGCAGAAATTGGTATGCGTATGTTTGAAATTGTTGAAAAATATAACGCTACCGCCGCAATAAACGGTGGAGAATTTTGGGACGTAGGCGGCAAAGCTACCGGCGCACAACCCATGGGAATTACATATTCCGGCGGAAAGCTTGTGTGGGATGACCATGAGCACCGCACCTTTATTGGTTTTGACAAAAACAACCGTCTTGTTGTTAACGAAGGTATGACCGCCGAAAAAGCAAACGAGCTTGGTATTCGCGATGCGGTATCTTTTCAAAACGGAAACGTGATTATAAAACAGGTTGGAGAAAAGGTTAACCTTTATTATAGCGACCATAATACCGGTACTGCGCAACGCACCGCAATTGGTCAACGTGCAGACGGAACGGTCATTTTGGTTGTAACTGATGGTCGTACAGCAGATAGCATTGGCGCTACTAAAAATGATATAATTGATTTAATGGTTGAGTACGGTGCGGTAAACGCAGGTATGTTAGACGGTGGTTCTTCGGCAATGATGTATTACCGCGACTATGCAAAAAAATACGGTATTGATGACTCCGCTTTTGACCAGTACCAAAAGCTAGGTCTTGTTAACCGCTACAAAGCGTTTACAAAACCCCGTAAAATTCCAACATATTTTGTTATTACGGAGGAATAAGTTATGGTTAAATCTTTATTTTATAAAATTTATTTTTCCGTTATTGCCGCTTTTATTTTGCTTTTAACAATCGGTCTTGTTTTATTAAGTGGCTGGCTTGGTAACTACGAAGCCTCAAGACCCGAAAAAACTGTTGAAAACATTATTGAAAACTATCTTTCTACCGGTAAAATAACAGAAATGCGTGATGAGTTCTTTTTAGAACTTTCACCCTATGAAATCAACGAAAATATTAAACCTTTTTATGAAGAAAAACTTAAAGGCAAAGAGTTTTCTTATGCTTCTATTTCTAACAAAGGTGATGCTTCTACCGTAAGCTACGGTGTTGCGGCAGATGGCAAACGCATTATGAACATACACCTTAAAAAGAATGATAACAAATACGCGGTTTTTGCTTCGGAATTTACAAAAGAGTGCTATGCTTCTGTTTCTGTTTCCTTACCAAAAGACGCTAAAGTTTTTATAAACGGTAAACAAATTGAAGATGCTTTATGTAAAAACACAGATTTACCCGAATTACCCCAAAAATATATTGGTGAAAATCTTAAAGCCAAGCAAGTGTGTACCGTTGAAAAGCTTTTAAGCAAAAATATAACGGTTACTTGCGATGAAAACTATACGGTAAATCAATATTCATCGGGTGATTTTTCGGTTTCTGCAAACATTGATAAAACCATTACCGATTTTGCCGAAAACGCCGCAAAAACCTATGCCTGCTACTTGCAAAAGGATGCCGATATTTCTGCTTTAAGCGGTGTTCTTGCTACCGATACTGAGTTTTATAAGAATGTTGTCAGCAGCTATATAACCTACGTTGCAGAGCACACCTCCTACCGCTTTGACGACATAACAATAAGCGAACAGCATTGTTATTCAGAAAATCTTTATTCTTGCCGCATAAAAATGAAGCACGTTTTAGTTTCAAAAACCGGCGAAGAACACTTTGATTATTTTGATAAAAACATTTATATCTATAAATCGGGCGATAAACTTAAAGTTATTGATATGCAAAACTTTTCATAATAAAAAAGATGCACAACGCCCACACCCCATAAGGCAGTATTTCCTTAAAAAGCGAAATTTTTGCACAAAAACGTGTTAAAAACACCCGATACGCGTTTGACCAATTACTTGTGCTTGTTGTTTTTATGTTGGAGTTATTATGTATTTCCCGTATGGAATATATAATATTGTAAAGTTAAAAATAAAAGAGAACGAATAATCGTTCTCTTTTATTTTTTATATTTAGTTGAAAATTCTTCTTTTGTGCCGTTAAATACATTAACGTCAATATATTTTTCTCTGCCACTATACCCCGTTAATCTTGCGCGGTTGGTATATTGCCAAAAGGTCCATTCACGACCGTCCGAAAGCTTGGGACTGCTTAAAATATCTCTAATCCAAATATCATATTCCTTATATTTTCCGCTTAAATAAAGGTCATAAGAGTCCTTTGTGGCATATATTATCGGCTTTATTTTATAGTGCTTATAAATTTCATCAATAAAAGCGTTAAGCTCTTTTTGCACCTTTTCTTTTTCAGGCTTGTTTTTAAAGAAATCTCCGTAAAACTCTAAATCAACAACGGGCGGAAGCATTTTGTTAATTACCTTAACATTTTTAATAAAATGCTCGGCCTGTTCTTTGCCGCCGCTTTCAAAGCTGAAAAAGTGATATGCGCCCACAAAAAGCTCGGTTTTTTGAGCGTTTTCATAATTTGCATTGAATTTTTTATCTACAAAGCTACTGCCTTCGGTTGCCTTTATAAAACAAAAATCAATATCATTTTGCGCTAAAATATTAAAATCAACTTCCCCTTGGTAAGACGAAAGGTCCACTCCCCTAACGGGAAATCTATCGTGGTTTGGGTTATTTATTAGCAAAATTCCGTTATAAAAAAGCAAACCAAAAACTATGGCAATTACTAATAAAACCGCAATAAAAATTGGTATTAAAACTTTTCTTTTCAAAATTTTAAACACTTCCTAACCAAGTAAAACATCAAAAAGTAACATTAAGCTAAAGCCAACAAGCAAGGAATATGTGGCGCCCCGTTCGCTTCCGTGAGCATGGGTTTCGGGTATCATTTCATCACTAATAACATAAAGCATTGTGCCACCTGCAAAGGCTAACATAAAGGGTAAAATTACTTGTGAAACGCTAACTGCAAAGTAACCAATAAAGGTGCCAATAACTTCTATAAGGCCGGTCATCATTGCAAGTAAAAAGGTGCGTCCCGGTTTTATACCACTTGCAAGCATTGGACCAATAATAACCATGCCTTCTGGTATGTTTTGCAATGCAATACCACCCGCAATAAGTATGGCATCGGTGGTGTTTCCTGAACCAAAGCCAACACCCGCGGCAATACCTTCAGGCAGATTGTGAATGGCTATTGCGGTTACAAACAATAGCACTCTGCTTAAATTTTTATTGTTTTTATGGTCTTCAATATCGGCCCCTGCCAACTTGTGAAGATGCGGTACAATTTTATCAATAACGTTTAGCATAACAGCGCCTGTAAAAATACCGGCAACAGTAACTAAAATTCCCCATTTACCGCCATATTCTAAAGAAGGTAAAATAAGGCCAAGCACCGCCGCTGCAAGCATAACACCTGCCGCAAAAGAAAGTACTATGTCTGAAAATTTGTGGGAAATCTTTTTAAATAAAAAGCCTATAACAGCGCCTATTACGGTGGCACCGCCTACCCCTAATGCCGTTAAAATTACAATTGACATAATAAACTCCTAAATAAAAATATTCTTATATTGTTATACTACCACAGTTTATAAAAAAAGTACATAAAAAGTTCATTAAGCCTTTACAAAGCTTAAAATATATGCTATATATTTTAAAAAAGAATATGGGGTGCATTATGGTAAGAATTGCTGAATTTATTAAAAGCATACTTGCGGGCATGGCAATTTCGCTAGGAGGAGCGGTTTATCTTTCCTGCGAGAATAAATACGTTGGCGCATTTTTCTTTTGCGTTCCAACCTTTATTTTGTGCGGTTTTTAGCACAGTATTGCCAATATGTTTTATATATTTAATGCTAGAAACTTTAGCGCTAAAGCCTTCTTGTTTTTACTTTTAGTTGTGCTTGGTAACGCTATTGGCGGACTTTTGTTCCCCATTCTTTTTAAACTTTATAACAAGTTAATTAAAAAGGCTGAGTAGTATTTTAAAAGTGGGTGTTATTATGCAAAACAACTTATGCAACAAAATGTTTGAAATTCCAATTTCTAACATAAAGCCTGAGGGTTGGTTAAAAGATAATCTTTTACGCCAAAAACACGGTTTAACAGGAAACTTAGATAAAATTGGTTTTCCCTTTAAAAGTGTTTCTTGGGCTAAAAGTGATGTTGACACCACCACCCAAAACGAAAATCCAGGCTGGTGGGCTTACGAACAAACCGCATATTTGCTTGACGGCATTACCCGTTGCGGTGCGTTACTAAACGACCAAGAGTTAACAAAAAAAGCTAAAGAGTCTTTTGATTACGTTTTAAAAAACGTGGGTGAAGACGGTTATTTAGGTCCTAAATTTTTGCATGAATTTCACGAACACGGTCATAATCGTTGGCCACACGTTGTATTTTTCAGGGCATTATTTGCCGAATTTTCTAAAACGGGCGACCAAGAAATTTTAAACGCCATAGTTAAGCATTATACCGATTGCCCCTTTGACTATTCAAATCAGCGCGATTTACTTAACCTTGAAATTATGCTTTTAGCTTATATTTACAGCGGCAACAAAAAGCTTCTTAATATGGCTATTAAAAATTACAGTGAATATAACAAAAAGTGTAACGACGATTATTGCGTTAAGGCATTTTTATCTGATAAGCCAATTTACGGACACGGTGTTTCCTTTAACGAATTTGCAAAGCTAGGCGCTATGCTTTATATTTGCACAGGCAAAAAAGAGTATTTAAAGCCTGTTTTAAAGGCTTATAGCAAGGTTGATAAATTTCAAATGATGCCAAGCGGCCTACACTGCTGTAACGAATTTATGTTGGATAACGACCATATGCAAACCCACGAAATGTGCGACGTTACCGATTACACCTGGACACTCGGTTATTTACTAATGGCAACAGGCGATGGTATCTTTGCGGATAAAATTGAAAAATGCATTTTTAACGCAGGCTTTGGCGCGGTTGACGACAACTTTAAAAGCATTCAATATTTATCGGGCTTAAATCAGGTTATTTGCACCGATAATTCTAACCACTCCGATTATTTTAAAGGGCACAACTGGATGAGCTATCGTCCCTTACCCGACGTTGAATGCTGCCCTGCAAACTCAACGAGATTTTTACCGAACTACTGCGCAAGAATGTATATGCAAAAAGATAACCAAATTTTTGCAAACCTTTACGGTCCAAACGAAACCGAATTTAATAACAATGGTTTAGATTTTAAAATTCATCAACAAACAAGCTACCCGTTTGATGATAAAATAATCTTTAAATTTGAAACAAATAACCCACAAAATATTATTTTAAATCTTCGCATTCCCGCTTGGTGTAAAAATCCAAAGCTAAGCCTTAACGGGCAAAGCCTTGATTTTACCATCACAAAGGGCTACGCCGCAATAAAATCAAGTTTTAAGAATGATGATGTTGTTGAACTAACCCTACCAAGTGAAATTGAATTTTTAAACCACGCGGGTGGCGGAAGCTTTATTCAAAAGGGACCGCTTGTTTATTCCTTGGCTATTGATGCAAAGGAAGAACTGATTACCAACGAAGATAAAACCACAAAGGACTTCCCCGCTTTTAACCTAACACCAAAAAGTGCTTGGAATTATGCAATTTTAGAAAATACTGATTTTGAGTTTGAAAACAAAAACAACAATACCTATTCACCCTGGGTGTTAAGTGAATGTCCTTTTAGCATTACGGTTAAGGCTAAAAAAATTAACAACTGGATTTTAGAAAAAACCAATACAGTTTATGGCGCAAAGGGTTTGGGCACTCCCCTTAAAAACCATATGTATCCTTGGGAACGCGGTTATTTAAGGGGCGATTTTACCTTTACCCCACGCCTACCCGATATACATTTTATTAACAATAATATATCAAAGCAAGAAGAAACAATTAAGCTTGTGCCAATGGGCGCTACACGTTTAAGATTAACCCTTTTTGCAAAAACAAAATAATAAAAGCGAGGTAAATTACCTCGCTTTTTTATTTGCAATTTTTATATTTTTTACACGTTAAATCTAAATAAAACCACGTCGCCGTCTTGCATTACGTATTCTTTGCCTTCACTGCGGTATAGGCCCTTTTCTTTAACCGCCGCCATTGAACCACACGCCATAAGATCGTCAAACGCCACAACCTCGGCCCTAATAAAGCCACGCTCAAAATCACTATGAATTTTACCTGCAGCGCCCGGTGCTTTTGTGCCTTTTTTAATGGTCCAGGCTCTTACCTCTGGTGTACCTGCGGTTAGGTAAGAAATAAGGCCAAGTAGGTCGTAACAAGTAACAATAAGTCTGTCAAGACCTGATTTTTCTAAACCTAAATCTGCCAAAAACAGTTCTTTTTCTTCTTCATCTAAAGAAACAATTTGTGATTCTAATTCTGCGCAAATTGGTAATGCCTTGGCGCCCTCACTTTCGGCAATTTTTTGAACCGCTAAAAAACGCGCATTGTCTTGTATGCCTTTAGTAAAGTCTTCTTCACTCATATTACAAGCGTAAATAACGGGTTTTAATGATAAAAGTGGTAAATCAACCAAAAAGGCTTGTTCGTTTTCACTGGTTTCAAAGCTTCTTGCAGTGTTGCCTTCTTCTAAATGCTTTAGAAGCCTTTCAAAATAATCAACCTCTGCGGCAAGTGTTTTATCGCCCTTTAATGCCTTTTTGCTTCTGTCAAGTCTTCTTGTTAGCGACTCAATATCTGCCAAAATAAGTTCTAAATTGATAATTTCAATATCACGGGAAGGATCAACCGAACCTTCAACGTGAATAATATCATTATTTTCAAAGCAACGTACAACGTGAACTACCGCGTCAACCTCTCTTATATGAGAAAGGAATTTATTGCCAAGTCCCTCACCCTTACTTGCACCCTTAACTAAACCTGCAATATCAACAAATTCAATTGTTGCGGGTGTAAATTTTTCGGGGTTGTACATTTCACGTAATTTTTCTAAACGACTGTCCGGAACCGCTACTATACCAACATTTGGCTCAATGGTGCAAAACGGAAAGTTTGCCGACTGCGCCCCTGCGTTTGTAATTGCGTTAAAAAGTGTAGATTTACCAACGTTTGGTAGACCAACAATACCTAATTTCATTTTTAAGACTCCTTGATTTTTTGCTATAAAGTAATTATACATTATTTTTAAAAATAAAACAATAGTGAATTAAATATAATATAACTTGAAAATTTGCTCTAATTATATTATAATTATGATGTATAATTATATTGCTTTTTAGGAGGCGTATTATGGACAGTGTTTTTACTGTAACTTTAGAAAAGATTATCAAAGATTTATCGTTAGAAGAAGTTTATATGCCAAAAGATTCAAAGGAAATTTTAATTTCTAATAACGAAGTTAATAGACCGGGTCTTCAGCTATCCGGTTATTACCAATTTTCTGACAACACACGCGTTCAGGTTATTGGTAAAAGTGAACACAGCTTTTTAATGGACCTGCCTAAAGAAGAATACGTTAAACATATTAACGACTTCTTTGAACAGAAAATCCCTGCAGTTATTGTTTCCCGCGGACTTCCTATTGATGATGAGTTTTTAGCGGCCGCTAAAAAGAACGAAGTCCCCGTTCTTCGTACAGAAGACAGTACTTCAGGTTTTTTATCTGCTTTAATTTCATTTTTAAACGTTCAACTAGCACCACGTATTACACGCCATGGTGTTTTGGTTGAGGTTTACGGTGAAGGTATTTTAATTTTGGGTGAAAGCGGCGTTGGTAAAAGTGAAACCGCCATTGAGCTTGTAAAACGCGGACACCGTCTT
This sequence comes from Acutalibacteraceae bacterium, assembly GCA_045580525.1. Taxonomy (GTDB): domain Bacteria; phylum Bacillota; class Clostridia; order Oscillospirales; family Acutalibacteraceae; genus UMGS1279. The sequence goes on along the minus strand of JAZNNZ010000008.1, from coordinate 5,445 downwards.
ATTGCGGATGACGCGGTGGAACTTAGAAAGGTTTCTAATAAATCGCTTGTTGGCTCAAGCCCGGAAAACATACGCCACTTTATTGAACTGCGCGGCATTGGTATTGTAAATGCCAGTCGTATATTTGGTGTTGGTGCTGTTAAATTAACCGAAAAAATTGATATGGTTATAAATTTGGAACAATGGGATTCTTCTAAAACCTATGACAGAATTGGTCTTGACGGTGAAACCACCGAAATTTTAGATATTAAAATTCCATCTTTAACAATTCCGGTAAAACCCGGTCGTAACCTTGCGGTTATTATTGAGGTTGCTTCTATGAACAACCGTCAGAAAAAACTTGGCTATAACGCGGCGCACGACCTACTAAGTAAGCTTGGTATGGAAGGTGACTTTACCGATACAAACGAAAAGAACGTTGACCCGTACCAATAAGCATTCAGAAAGAAGGAAAAGTTTATGTATACAGTTGGCATAGATTTAGGCGGCACAAACATTGCAGTTGGTGTTGTAGATGAAAACTATAATATTGTAGGTAGAGCTAAAATAAAGACCGAAAGCTATCGTGGTGCAGATGCAGTTATTGCAGATATGGCAAAAGCGGCAAAACTTGCTATTGAAGATGCAGGGCTAACCGAAAAGGACATTACCGCTCTTGGTATTGGCTGCCCCGGTAGTATTAATACCGAAACCGGTGAAGTTTATTATTCTAACAACCTAGAATGGAAACACGTATTTTTAACAAAAGAAATAAGAAAATATATTGATTTACCCACATATATTGATAATGATGCAAACTCCGCAGCCTATGGTGAATTTTTAGCGGGAGCCGGCCGCGGCAGCAAACACTTTATTGCAATTACTTTAGGCACCGGCGTTGGTAGCGGCATTATTGTTGACGGTAAAATTATTACAGGCGCTACTTTTGGTGGCGGTGAGCTTGGTCATACAGTTATTGTTGTTGACGGTGCAAAATGCACCTGCGGCAGACGCGGTTGTTATGAAGCCTACGCTTCTGCTACAGGACTTATTCGTCAAACAAAAGAAAAGATGCTGGAGTGTAAGGACTCACTTATGTGGCAATTATGCCATAACGATATTAACAACGTTAACGGTAGAACCGCCTATGACGGACAAAGAAAAAATGATAAGGCTGCAGACGAAGTTGTTAATATGTATGAAAAATATGTTGCTTGTGGCATTACCAATGCTATGAATATTTTTGAGCCCGACGTTATTTGTATTGGCGGCGGCGTTTCAAAAGAGGGTGATAACATTTTAACACCCGTACTAAAATACGTTGATACAGAACGTTTTGGTAGAATTAATGAAAGAAAGACCGCCATTAAAATTGCCGAGCTCGGTAACGATGCAGGTATTATTGGTGCGGCATGTCTTTATAAATTACATAAATAATTAGGAGAATTCGATGGATTATATATCGATATTCGAAAAACTAAATCTTCCCTACCGTGAAAAGGAACTAATGAGTCGTCACACCACCTTTAAAATTGGTGGCCCTTGCGACTTTATGGTTGAGCCATACACCGTTAACGAAGTGAAGGAACTTATTTCTTTGCTTAAAGAAAACAACCTTAAATATTTCGTTATGGGTAACGGTAGCAATTTGCTCGTTTCTGACCTTGGCATCAGTGGGGTTGTTATTAAAATTGGCTCTAATATGTCTAATATGACGGTAGAAAATAATATTGTAACAGCCGAAGCCGGAGCACGTCTTTCTGCCCTTTGCAGCTTATGTTTAGAGCACTCCCTTTCAGGACTGCAATTTGCTTGGGGTATACCCGGAACGGTCGGTGGCGCTATTTTTATGAATGCAGGCGCATACGGTGGAGAAATTGCAGGGGTTATTGATACCTGCACCTATTTAACCGCCGACGGTGAAATTGTAACCGTGAACGCCGACGAGCTGGAATTAGGATACCGTGACAGTATTTTTAAAAGAAACGGTGGCGTTATTCTTTCTGCCACATTTAAGTTAAATTTAGGCAACAAAAACGAAATAAGACTTGAAATGGACGGTCTTATTGAAAGAAGAAAATTAAAGCAACCTTTAGAATTTCCAAGCGCAGGTTCAACCTTTAAGCGTCCCGAAGGCAATTTTGCGGGTACTCTTATTGAAAGAGCGGGTCTTAAAGGTGTATCTGTTGGCGGCGCAGAAGTATCTCAAAAACACGCAGGCTTTATTATAAATAAAGGTGGCGCTACTTGTAGCGACGTCAGACGCTTAATTGAAAAGGTTAAGGAAGAAGTATTTTTGCAAAACAGTATAAAACTGGAAACAGAAGTTATTTTTATAGGAAGGTAATAAATGGAATTACTTATTGTTACAGGTATGTCAGGCGCGGGTAAATCTTCAGCGGCAAACGCTTTAGAAGATTTAGGTTATTACTGCGTTGACAATATTCCCCCGCTGCTTATTCCCTCTTTTGTTGATTTATCAAAAAGGGGCAGTACTCCTATACCCAAAATTGCCATTGTTACAGACAGCCGCGGCGGTGAACTTTTTAACAATTTAATTCCTGTATTAGATGAACTTTCTTTAGGCGGAACAAGCTATAAAATTTTATTTTTAGATTCTAGCGATAACGAGCTTATTCGCCGCTACAACGAAACCAGAAGAAAGCACCCCTTAACCGAAAAGGCCAATATCACGGTTGAAGAAGCGGTTAAAAAAGAAAGACAACTGCTTTCAAACGTTCGCGCACGTGCAAACTACGTTATTGATTCTTCAAGCATTAGCGCGGGGCAGCTTAAAAAACAGCTTATTAGCTTGTTTAATAACGACAGCCGCGACGTACTTAATATTCAGGTGGCTTCTTTTGGCTACAAGTATGGCGCTGTTAACGATGCCAATCTTGTTTTTGACGTGCGTCCCTTTGAAAACCCTTATTACGTACCTGAACTTAGAAAATTAACCGGTTTGGACAAGCCTGTTTACGACTTTGTTATGAGTGATAAAAACGCGGTTAAATTTGCAGAAAAAATTAAAGATTTATTAGATTATACTATTCCGCTTTATATAAGCGAAGGCAAAAGTCAGCTTATAATTGCATTTGGTTGCACCGGCGGCAAACACCGCAGTGTTACCTTTGCCGAATTCATTTATAAATACCTTTTAGAAAAAGGCTATAAAGTTAACGTTAATCACAGAGATATTGAAAAGGTTTAAAATATGTCGTTTTCAAGTAAAGTTAAATCAGAAATATGTAAAATAGATGCGCCTTACTGCTGCAAATATGCCGAATGCTACGGTAGTTTGCTTTGTTCAAAGGCGCTTAAATTTACCCCTTTTACATACACTTCTGAAAACGAAGACGTTATAGAACACATACAAAATGCTTGTAAAAAATTTTTTGGCACACATTTTTCACTTTCGGTTTCCGGTCAGAAAAGAGATATTTTTACCCTTACTTGCAAAGATAGTGATGCCAAGATAATTAAAGATGCATTTTTAACAAGCGAAAAAACCGTTATTCAAAGCCACATTATTGCAGATGACTGCTGTAAAATTGCATTTTTGCGCGGTGCTTTTCTTTCTTGCGGTTATATTGATGAACCTGAAAAAAATTATAATTTAGAATTTGTTTTTTCTGATCTTACTTTAGCTTATGAGCTTGAGCAGATTTTAGAAGAATTAGGCTATACGCCAAAGTGGTCGCAAAGACACAATTATGCAGTGTTATACTTTAAAGAAAGCGAAAAAATTGAAGATCTTTTAACCCTTATGGGTGCTACAGATAAAACCTTAGAACTTGCAGAAATTAAGGTTATTAAAGATATGCGAAACCGTCTTAACCGCACCACAAATTTTATGGAAGCCAATATCGGCAAAGCGGTTAATGCCGCGGTAGATCAAAAAAACGCAATAAACGCTATAAAAGAAGCGGGGCTTTATAATCAGCTTTCGGCATCTTTAATAGAAGCGGCAGAATTAAGGCTACGCTACCCCGAAAGCTCTCTGCAAGAAATTTTAGAAGAAAGCGGTTGTTCCCTTTCTAAAAGCGGACTGAACCATCGTTTACAAAAGCTTATAAAAATTGCCAACACGAAAGGACTAATTTAAATTATGTTCACACATCTTCATTTGCATACTGAATATAGTTTGCTTGATGGCGCTTGTCGAATTGACAGGCTTTTTGATGTTGCAGAAAAATTAGGGCAAAAAAGTATTGCAATCACCGACCATGGTGTAATGTACGGCGCATTGAATTTTTATAAGGCTGCCAAAAAGAAAAATATCAAACCAATTATTGGTTGCGAAGTTTACGTTGCGCAAAATTCAAGATTTGACCGCAAACGCGAAATAGGCGTTAAGGAATATTCGCACCTGATTTTGCTTTGCGAAAATAACGAAGGCTATCAAAACCTTATAAAACTAGTATCTTTAGGCTTTACAGAAGGCTTTTATAATAAACCAAGAGTAGATAAAGAAATACTTAAAAAATATTCTAACGGACTAATTTGCCTTTCTGCTTGTTTGGCGGGTGAAATACCCTATAACCTACTTTACGGTAAATATGAAGACGCCAAAAAAGCCGCGTTGTTTTATAAAGAAACCTTTGGAGAAAATAACTTCTTTTTAGAAATTCAAGACCACGGTTTAGAAGAACAAAAGGCAATTAATCCACTGCTTATACGCCTTTCAAAAGAAATAAACGTGCCCATAGTTGCCACAAATGACGTGCATTATATTGAAAAAGAGGATTCTTTAATGCAAAGGGTTTTAATTGCTATAGGCACAGGCAAAAAATTAAGTGATAATAATACACTTAACTTTGCAACCGATGAATTTTATTTAAAGAGCGAAGAAGAAATGCTTTCGCTTTTTCCTAACAACCCCGAATTTATTCATAATACAGAGCTTATTGCTAATCGCTGTAACGTTGAATTTGAGTTTCATAAATTAAAGCTTCCCGTTTATGATTTGGGTGATAAAGACCACGGGGAATATTTGCGTGAATTAAGCTATAACGGTTTAAAAAGGCTATACCCCGTTATAACAGATGAGCTGAAAAGCAGACTTGAGCATGAACTTTCTACCATTATTAAAATGGGATTTACCGATTATTTTTTGATAGTACAAGATTACGTTAATTTTGCAAAAAGTAAGGACATTGCGGTTGGCCCCGGACGTGGTTCGGGTGCGGGTAGCTTGGTGGCTTACTGTATTGGTATAACCGGTATTGATCCTATAAAATACAACCTTCTGTTTGAACGCTTTTTAAACCCGGAACGCGTTTCTATGCCCGACTTTGATATTGACTTTTGTTATAACCGTCGTGGCGAAGTTATTGACTACGTTAACGAAAAATATGGTTCTGACCACGTTGCACAAATTATCACCTTTGGTACTATGGCGGCAAAGGCGGCTATTCGTGACGTTGGCAGGGTTATGGACCTGCCTTATAACCTGTGTGACAGGGT
>JAZNNZ010000007.1:0-2372 GCA_045580525.1 Acutalibacteraceae bacterium | reverse complement strand
CTTTGGTCTTGGCTTTGAAAGACTTATTATGTATGTAACGGGTATTACAAATATTCGTGACGTTCTACCCTTCCCAAGAACCACCGGTCAGGCAGATTTTTAAAAGACTTTAATTGCTTGACAAAACAGTGTTAAATAAATATAATGTTTATTTAGTGTATTAAAAAAAACGGCACCTCCCCTAAAAAACTATAAAAAGGTGAAAAATAATGAAAAAAGTAATCAGACTAACCGATGAAGGTCTAAAAAAACTACAAGAAGAACTAGAAAACCTAAAAACCGTTGGCAGAACCGATATTGCTGAAAGAATTAAGGTTGCACGCGGCTATGGTGACTTAAGCGAAAACAGCGAATATGATGACGCTAAAAACGAACAAGCTAAAATTGAAGCAAGAATTGCAGAAATTGAAGCACTTATTAAAAACCACGTTATCATTTCGGAAGACGATATCGATAGCGATATAGTTTCTATTGGCGTAACTGTAGAAATTAAAGAAGAAAAAAGTAAGACTGTAACAAAGTTTAGTATTGTTTCTTCTGCAGAAAGTGATCCTTTTAGCGGTCATATTTCTGATGAATCTCCTGTTGGTAAAGCACTTATTGGTAAAAAGGTTGGCGAAAAGGCAACCGTAGAAACCCCCGCAGGTGAAAAGGTTTATAAAATTATCAGTATTCAAAAATAAGGAAAGATTATAATGGCAGAATTAGAAAATGTAAAGGTTAATGAAACTGCAGAAGATTTATCTGAAATTTTGCAGGTTCGCCGTGATAAATTAAGCGCAATGCAAGAAAACGGTAACGACCCATTTCAAAAAACAAAGTATGACGTAGATGCCCATTCTTTACAAATCAAGAATGCTTATGACGATTTTGAAGGTAAGGATGTTTCACTTGCCGGTCGTATTATGGCAAGAAGAATTATGGGTAAAGCAAGTTTCGTAACCATTCGTGACGGTGAAGGTGATATTCAGCTTTACGTACGCCGCGATGACGTTTCGGAAGAAGTTTATGCTTCCTTTAAAAAGTGGGATATTGGCGATATTGTAGGTGTTAAGGGCTTTGTTTTCAAAACCCAGACAGGTGAAATTTCGGTTCACGCAAAACATATTGAAATTTTAGCAAAATCACTTTTACCGCTTCCTGAAAAATTCCACGGACTAACTAATAACGATTTACGTTTCCGTCAACGCTACGTTGACCTTATTATGAATCCCAACGTTAAGCGCAACTTTAAAATTCGTTCTCAGTTTATTAAGTTTATGCGCAACTATCTTGATAATATGGATTATATTGAGGTAGAAACACCTGTACTTAATACAATTGTTGGCGGTGCGGCGGCTCGTCCGTTTATTACACATCACAATACTTTAAATATACCAATGTATATGCGTATTGCTACAGAGCTACCCTTAAAACGTCTTATCGTTGGCGGTATGGAACGCGTTTATGAAATTGGCAGAATATTCAGAAATGAAGGTATGGATACCAAGCACAACCCTGAATTTACTACTGTTGAACTTTATCAGTCTTATGCCGATTTTCACGATATGATGGATATTGCCGAAGGTATTATTTCTGGCGCTGCAAAAGAAATTCACGGTTCTTATCAGGTTGAATGGCTTGGCGAACAAATCGATTTAACTCCCGGTTGGCGCAGACTAACAATGGTTGATGCTGTTAAAGAATATGCCGGTATTGACTTTGGTGCAATTTCTGACGATGCCGAAGCTGTAAAGGCAGCAGAAAGCATTGGCGTTGAACTTGCAGAAACTGCTGATAAAACCTGGGGCAACGCACTTTATGCCTGTTTTGATCAAAAGGTAGAAGAAAAACTAATTCAACCAACCTTTATTACAATGTACCCGGTTGAAGTTTCTCCTTTAACAAAGGCAAGTCCTGACGATCCACGTTTAACCGAGCGTTTTGAACTTTTCGTTTGCCATAGTGAACTTGCAAACGCTTATTCAGAGCTTAACGATCCAATCGTTCAACGCGAACGTTTTGAAAAACAATTAGAACTTCGCGAACGTGGCGATGATGAAGCAGAAATGCTGGATGAAGATTTCCTAAACGCTATGGAATATGGTATGCCCCCAACAGGCGGTATGGGTATTGGTATAGATAGAGTTGTAATGCTGCTAACTAATTCCGATTCTATAAGAGAAGTAATTCTCTTCCCCACAATGAAGCCTTTGGACTAAATAAGAACTTATAAGAAGATATAAGAACTTCCCAAAATCTTCTTACCACAGTTTAATCAAAAGATAACGGACTATGGAAATTCCATAGTCCGTTTTTGTTGCATTTTATTGATAATAGGCTTATAATAAAGATAATAGTAATAGGAGGTTGCGAATATGGGTAGCATTTAT
>JAZNNZ010000006.1:0-2804 GCA_045580525.1 Acutalibacteraceae bacterium | reverse complement strand
TAATTCCAACTAATGAAGAATTAGTTATTGCAAGAGACACAATGGCAATTGTTAATAAGTAAAATGAATATTGTTGATTTAAAAAATAGCATTGCAAATGGCGTTTTTAATAATGACTTTCAAAAGTTGTATTTTAACGTTGATAACGCCAAAGAGCGCTATTTAAAAGCTATTGACGATTACACCGAATTTTTTGATGCTACTGATGATATGCGTATGTTTTCTGCCCCCGGCAGAACAGAAGTTGGTGGTAATCATACCGACCACGAACATGGTTGTGTATTAACGGGTAGCGTTAATCTTGACGTTATTGCTATCGTTTCTAAAAATGATGATAATATTGTTAGAATTAAGTCTGAGGGTTATCCTTTAGATGAAGTTAATATTAATGAACTAGATATTAACCAGAATGAAACAGGCAAAGCAATTTCGTTAATCCGTGGAGTATTAGCCTTTTTTAAAGATGCAGGTTTTAAAATTGGCGGCTTTAATGCTTATACAACCTCCAACGTGCTCAAAGGTTCAGGCCTTTCTTCGTCCGCCGCTTTTGAAGTGTTAATTTGTAATATTTTAAAAGGATTATTTAACAATAATATTTCTGCCGAAGATATTGCTAAAATTTCGCAAAAAGCAGAGAACGTATATTTTGGTAAGCCCTGTGGTTTGTTAGATCAAATGGCTTGTTCCGTTGGTGGTTTTACAGCTATAGATTTTAAAGATCCACAAAACCCCATCATAGAAAAGGTTGATTTTGATTTATCAAACTTTAATCATTCGCTTTGCATTATTAATACCGGCGGAAATCACGCTGATTTAACAGATGATTATGCGGCAATTACAAGAGAATGTAAGGCGGTTAGTCAGTGTTTTGGTAAAGAATTTTTGCGCGATGTTTCTAAAGAAGAATTTTATGCTAATATTCCTGCTGTTCGCGAAAAAGTAGGGGATAGAGCGGTTCTTCGCGCGATTCATATTTTTGATGAAAATGAACGTGCAGTTGCGCAAAAAAACGCATTAATTAAAAAAGATTTTGATTCTTTTCTAATGCTTATTAATGAGTCGGGTAATTCTTCTTATAAATACCTTCAAAACGTATTTTCGGTTTCAAAACCAGATGAGCAAGGATTGTCCCTTTGCTTAGCTTTAAGCGAAAGAATTTTAAATGGCAAAGGTGCTTGTCGTGTTCATGGCGGTGGCTTTGCAGGAACAATACAATGCTTTGTTCCAAACAATATGTTAAATGAATTTAAAGATCAAATTGAAATGATATTTGGCAAAGGTAGTTGTTATATATTAAATATAAGACCTTTTGGTGGATATTCATTTTAATCAAATAGGAGCGATTTTTATATGACTTTAGAAGTTACAAATTTTGCTGTAGACGTTACTTTAGCGGGTATTGTAATTGTTTTTTCAATGCTAATTTTATTAGTAGCTATTATTTCAATATTCGGTAAGATGATGTCTGGCGTTGGCAACAAACCCAAAGCAGTAAAACAAGAAAAACCGGCAGCACCAAAGGTTGTAAAAAAAACTGTTGCTCAAGCCAATTCTACTGTAAATGAAGATGATGAATTAATTGCTGTTATTTCTGCAGCTATATATTCTATGTACGAAGGTACAGGTGTTAAACCTGTAATAAAAGCCATTAGACCAAGTTCAAATGTTAACCCCTGGAAATATGCGGGTGTTCAACAAAATATGAAGTCGTTCTTTTAAGGAGTCCTATAAATGGAAGTATTAAATAATCTCATAAATGCAATTTGGGGTATTTTACAGCAGTCCGGCATTGCCGCTTTTTTTGTGGATGGTGGCTGGAAGAACATTATTATGATTGCCGTGTCATGTGGTCTTATATATCTTGCAATTGTTAAACAGTTTGAACCTTTACTTTTATTACCAATAGCTTTTGGTATGCTTTTAACAAATCTCCCCAACGCTGAAGTTTTCCACCCTGAATTTTGGGAGGTTACGGTTGTTGACGGCGTTAAATCAGAAATACCGTATGGTGAAATATTAAACCACGGTGGAGTTTTAGATTTTATGTATATTGGTGTTAAAGCCGGACTTTTCCCACCGCTTATTTTCTTAGGAATTGGTTGTATGACCGACTTTGCTCCGCTTATTTCTAACCCTAAAAGCTTTTTATTAGGCGCAGCTGCTCAGATTGGTATATTTGTAGCTTATGTTGGCGCATTAGCGCTTGGTATGTCGCCACAAGCTGCAGGTTCTATTGGTATTATCGGCGGCGCTGATGGTCCAACCGCTATATTTGTTACAAGTAAATTGGCTCCTGAATTATTAGGTCCAATAGCGGTTGCCGCATATTCATATATGGCGTTGATTCCATTTATTCAAAGACCAATTATGCGTTTACTTACAACTAAAAAAGAGCGTATGGTTAGAATGGAACAGCTTAGAACTGTTTCTAAAACAGAAAAAATCATTTTCCCAATAATGGTTACTATTGTTGTTGCGTTGCTTTTACCTGATGCCGCGGCTCTTGTAGGTATGTTAATGCTTGGTAACTTAATGCGCGAATGTGGTGTTGTTGATAGAATTTGTAAAACGGCGCAAAATGAACTTATGAATATTGTTACAATTTTCTTAGGCCTTTCAGTTGGCGCAACAACAAGCGCGGGAACATTTTTGAATATAGATACAATTAAGATTGTTTTCATGGGCCTTGTTGCTTTTGCAATCGGTACGGCGAGTGGCGTTTTGTTTGGTAAGCTTATGTATGTACTGACGGGCGGTAAGGTTAATCCTCTTATCGGTTCTGCAGGTGTTTCTGCCGTTCCTAT
>JAZNNZ010000005.1:0-5473 GCA_045580525.1 Acutalibacteraceae bacterium | reverse complement strand
GGCGTTATTGCCAACTTTGATTTTACCGCCGCCATGTTAAAGAAATTTATTAAACAGGCAATTCGTGGTACGCTTACCACACGTGTAAGAGCAATGATCTGCGTACCCGCAGGCGTAACCGAGGTTGAAAGCCGCGCGGTTTACGATGCCGCAAAGCAGGCTGGAGCTACCTTTATTGAGCTTATTGAAGAACCAATGGCAGCGGCGGTTGGCGCAAACCTACCGGTTGAAGAAGCCACAGGCTGTATGGTCGTTGATATCGGCGGAGGAACCAGCGAAGTTGCGGTTGTATCTTTAGGCGATATTGTTACCGCACAAAGCGTTAGAATGGCGGGCGATAATATTGACGAAGCCATTATTAACTATATAAGAAAACGACACAATATGCTAATTGGCGAAAGAACTGCAGAAACTATAAAGATTGAAATTGGTTCTGCGGTACCGTATGAAAATGAAGGTAGTATGGAAATTAAGGGTAGAAACCTGGTTGATGGTTTGCCTAAAAATATTGTTATTACAGCAGCAGAAATTCGTGAAGCAATTTCTGACCCCGTAAGCCAAATTATTGACGCGGTTAAAAACACGTTAGAAAAAACACCCCCTGAACTTGCCGCAGATATATTAGATAGCGGCATTACACTCACGGGTGGCGGCGCGTTACTTCGTGGACTTGATACACTTATGGCAGAAGAAACCGGTATGCCCGTAATTGTTGCTGACAGACCGCTTGACTGTGTAGTACTTGGCACCTTAAAGTGTTTAGACACCGCAGAATTCTCGGGCAATACGTTTAGAAGATTTAAAAGATATAGATAGGATGTTTTAGTTTGCGTTTCTTTTTCAGAAGCAGAAAATTTAAAATTATGGTAACGGTTGTAAGCATTATACTTGTTTTAAGTATAGTGCTTACCGCTGTGTTTGGTTTTTCTTCACCGCTGAGTAATTTGGTGGGGGCAATTACCGCGCCCATACAAAGCTTTTTTACCAATATTGGTGATAGCATTTCAGATTTTTCTGCAAAGCTTAATGATGCCGAAACCATAATGCTTAAAAACGAAGAGCTTAAAGAAGAAATCAACAGATTAAATTCTGAACTGATAGATTATGAAAAGCTTAAAGAAGATAATGCGTTTTATAAAGATTATTTAGAAATTAAAGATAATAATCCCGATTTTGAGTTTGAACCGGCAAGTTTAATTTCTAAAAATATTGATGACGTTTACGGTAGCTTTTTAATTGATAAAGGCAGTTTGCAGGGCGTAAGCCTATATGACCCCGTTATTACCGATGAAGGACTTGTGGGTTATATTGGCGAAGTGGCTTCCAGCTACAGTAAGGTTATAACCGTTTTAGACCCCAGCCTTTCTTGTGGCGCTTATGATAGCCGCACCAAAGACGTAGGTATTTTAGAAGGTAGTTTAGATACTGCAAAGGCTAATAAAGCAAGAATTAAAAATCTTTCCCGTACAAGCAGTGTTGCTATTGGAGATATGATTGTAACTGCGGGCGGTGGTGTTTTCCCTGAAGGACTGCTTATTGGCACACTTGAAACATTACATCGTGAAGATTATGCGTCGGGTGTATATGGCATAATTTCTCCTGCGGTAGAGTTTGAAAATATTAAAAACGTTATGGTTATTACCTATTTTTCAGGGCAGGGTAATGTTATGAAAAGTGGGGAATAGCCATGGAGCATAATCAAAAACATTTTTCGTATTTTGTTTACATTGGCATTGCTGTTTTATATTTCTTTATTTTTATTTTATCTCGCATACCGTATTTAAGTCTTACTTTATTTGGCATAACCCCAATTTTGCTTATTCCCGCTCTTATAGCAGGGGCAATGTTTTTTAAAGAAATATTTGGTATGTTAGCGGGTATTTACGTTGGCATACTTTTAGATTCAGCAACAGCCACAGGCTTTTTTAATACCGCGGCTATAACGTTGCTTGGCGCAGTAGCGGGTATACTAGCGGCGCATCTGCTCAACAGAAACCTACGTGCCGCGGTGGTGCTAACCTTAATAATCAGCTTTTTGTATTATTTTGCAAAATGGTTTTTCTATATCTTTTTGGGTAACGAGCCGCAAAAGCTTGACTATTTATTGCAAATTTCAATTCCGTCTTGTATTTATACAACGGTGTTTATAATTCCGTTTTACTTTTTATTCAGGTTTATTTATAAACGTTTTAATTAGAAGGAAAATATATGTTAAGACCAAGAACCAACCCTTATAAAAAGATTGCAGCTACACGCACACGCGTGGTGGCTATAATTTTAAGCGTGGTTTTGGTCATTTTTTCTTTCAGAGCTATTCAGCTTCAGATTTTTGATGCCGAAGAGTATCGCGCACAAGCTAGTGGCATCAGCAAACGCACCGCAGTTATTAAAGCGCCACGCGGTGAAATTATTGACTGCTATGGTAGACCCATTGCCACCAACCGCGAAGGCTATAATATTGTTTTTTATAGCGCTTATATAGATAAAGAAAAGCTTAACGATACTATTTATGACCTTATGGTGCTTTTAAGTGACCGCGGCTATAAATGGCGCGACGAGCTGCCAATTACCGTTACGGGTAAAACTGCCTTTACAGAAAAAGAAAGTGCGGTAGCAAGTTTGAAATCAAGACTGGGACTAGCTCATTATGCAACGGTAGAAAACTGTATGGACGAGTTGATTTCAAAATACACTCTGCAAGGACTAGACAGTAAGGTGCAACGTCTTATTGCGGGTGTTAGATACACCATGGAAGTGTCAGACTTTTCGGTTTCATACCCATACACCTTTGCAGAAGATATTTCATCAGAGCTAATGTCGGTAGTGTCCGAAAGCGGCTTTGCAAAGCAGGGAGTAATGGTGGAGGTTTCGCAGTTCCGTGAGTATGAAGCAAAAACGGTAGCGCCCCATATTATTGGTAAGGTTGGTCCCATTCACGCAGAAAACTGGGATAAATATAAAAACGATGGCTATACTTTTTCTGATAAGGTTGGTATTTCTGGTATAGAAGCACAGAGTGAAAAATACCTAAGGGGTACCGATGGAGAAATTACCTATACTTTAGATGCCAACGGAAAAATTATTTCTTCAGAAATTACAAAAGAAGCAATACCGGGGCATACAATAAGATTAACCTTAGATAAAACTATTCAGACAGCGGCGCAGACTTCTTTAAAAGATGCCATTCAGCTTTGTAACGATTCGGGCGAATACGTTACAGCCGGCGCGGCGGTTGTATTAAACGTTAAAACGGGTGGCGTAATTGCATCTGCAAACTACCCAACCTATACGTATGAAGAAGAATCTAAAGAATATAATAAGCTTGTAACTGACCCTGACAAACCGCTTTTTGACCGTGCCTTTAACGGTACCTACGCACCCGGTTCGGTTTTTAAACCGCTTGTTGCATTAGCAGGGCTACAAGAAAAAATAATGGTTCCAAGCGATACCATTAATTGTAGCGGTATATATAAGTTTTATGAAGACTATCAGCCTAAATGTATGAGGGTTCATGGTTCTATGGACCTAAACTGGGCACTTGCAAAATCTTGTAATATTTATTTTTACGATATTGGACGTCGTCTTGGTATAAATAAAATTAATAGTTATGCCAAAGCCTTTGGTCTTGGCGGACTCACAGGTGTAGAAGTTAATGAAAGCGCCGGTATTTTAGCAGGACCCGAAACAAGAGACCAGTGGTTTGAAGGTCTTACTGTTCAAGCGGCAATTGGTCAAAGTGACCACGCCTTTACACCCATTCAACTTGCAACCTATACCGCAACTATTGCCAATAACGGTACAAGATATAAAACAACACTTATTGACAGCATCTTCTCTTATGAGCAAGATAAGGTTATTTTACAAAATAAACCCATTGTTATGAATACCATTAAGTTTAATGATGGCGTTTTTGATTCGGTTAAAAGTGCTATGCTCTCTGTTACCGAAGACGGTACAGGTGCGGCAGTTTTTGATAGTTATGCAATAAAAATCGGCGGTAAAACGGGTACCAGCCAAAACCCGCAGGGTGAAGACCATACAATATTCGTAGCCTTTGCCCCTTTCGATAACCCCGAAATTGCGGTTGCTGTTATATTAGAGCACGGTAGATACAGTAAATACAGTGGTACTTTGGTAAAATCGGTGTTAGACTCATATTTCTTTACACAAATTAATACCTATACCGCAGAACCCACAGATAAGCTTTTATAAGGAGTAATATTTATGAAAATTGCAATTGGTAACGACCATAGCGCACTAGAACTTAAGGCGGTTGTTATAAAACATTTAGAAGATAAAGGCCACGAAATAATAGATTTTGGCACCAACACTGCTGAAAGCTGTGATTACCCAATTTATGGCGAAAAGGTAGCACTAGCTATAAAAGAAAACAAAGCCGAGCTTGGCATACTTATTTGTGGTACAGGTATTGGCATTTCATTGGCGGCCAATAAGGTGCCGGGCATTCGCGCGGCGGTTTGTTCAGAACCATATAGCGCAAAAATGACAAGAGCACACAATAACGCCAACATTTTAGCCTTTGGCGCGCGCGTTGTAGGCCAGGATCTAGCTAAAATGATAGTTGATGCATTTATTGATACAAAGTTTGAAGGTGACCGCCACCAACGCAGAGTTGATATGCTCACCGCCATTGAAGAAAAATATTCAAAATAAAATATAAAGAAAACAAAAAGGCTAATAGCAAATAAAGAAAAAACCAATAAAGCAAATAAATAATAAAAGCCTTCGCCCTTGGGAGAAGGTGTCAACCGTAAGGTTGACGGATGAGGGGAGCCCCTTTTAAAAAATAAAAAGCACCTACAAAAGTAGGTGCTTTAATTATATATTATTCATATAATGGGAATTTATCGGTAATTGCTTTTACGTCTGCGATAATTTCTTCTTTTTTGTTTTCAAAATCGGTAATACAAAGGTAAATAAACTCAGCAATTTGGTCCATTTCTTTTACACCTAAACCACGGGTTGTAACAGCGGGAGTACCAACTCTTATACCGCTTGTAACAAATGGCTTTTCGGGGTCGTAGGGAATAGCGTTTTTGTTTGCTGTAATATAAACTTCATCAAGTCTGTGTTCAAGCTCTTTACCGGTAACCCCTGTGCCGCGTAGGTCAATTAATATTAAATGGTTATCGGTACCGCCCGAAACTAAATCTATGCCTCTTTTAATAAGGCCATCGGCTAAAGCCTTTGCGTTTTCAATAATGTGTTTTTGATATTCCTTAAATTCAGGACTTAAAGCCTCTTTAAAGCTTACAGCCTTTGCGGCAATAATGTGTTCTAACGGGCCGCCCTGAGTGCCTGGGAATATAGCCTTATCAATTGCCTTTGCATATTCTTCTTTACATAAAATCATACCGCCACGTGGACCGCGAAGGGTTTTATGGGTTGTGGTTGTAACAATGTCTGCATATTGTACGGGGTTTTGATGTAACCCTGCAGCAACAAGACCTGC
>JAZNNZ010000004.1:0-8693 GCA_045580525.1 Acutalibacteraceae bacterium | reverse complement strand
TCTTCAAATAGGTAATGTCTTTAATTGTAACTTCACCATCTTGATTAGCATCAGCAGCTTCAGGAATAAATGCAATTCCATCCCAGTCGGCTAAATATCTCTTTATTGCGGTAATATCTTTAATTGTAATAAAACCGTCACCATTAGCATCACCGCGTAAATAAGCCTTAACTTCAAGCTGTGCATTTGCTTCGCTGTTAGCTACTACTGTATCTACGTTTTTGCATGTTAGACTTACGCTAATGTCTTGAGCAGTCGATGCGCTTAGGCCCTTAACAACAAATTTAAATAGGTCACCGGTAATTTCTGTTGCATCGTTTATTAAAAATACAGCGTTGCCATTTGCTATATCAAAGTCTTTAACAAGGGCAGTGTTAAGTAACCATTCACCCGATACAATTTCTAGACCTTCGCCTAAAGAAATTGTAACAATACCGCTTGTTGCAGTAATGGTTTTATCAATGCTAACTGTAATAGTAGCAGTTCCGCCCATAGATATACTTGCGGGAACACCGTTTAGTGTAACTGTAACTGAGTTTGGATTTTCAGGAACGTCTCTGATTGCTCCGCATAGGTTACAATCTGCATCGTATTCATCGTCGTGTAGGTGTTCTACTACACTTTCCCTTGTTTCATCGCAGTCATCACATACTGTGTCACAATCACTTACATAATTGTGTGGAGCTGTTCTTTCAGCGTTACAAATATCACAATTGGTATCACAATTGTCTGTGTAGGTGTGGTCTGCTGTAACTTCTCTTACATTACCACAATCGTTACATTCTGTGTCGCAGTCACCTGAATAGGTGTGAGGAGCAACTCTTTCAGCATTACATACGTCACAAAGTGTGTCGCAGTTGTCTGCATAGGTGTGTGCTACGGTAGTTTCTCTTACGTTACCGCAGTCGTTACATTCTGCATCGCAGTCACCTGAATAGGTGTGTGGAGCTGTTCTTTCAGCGTTACATGCGTCGCAAAGGGTGTCGCAATTGTCTGTATAGGTGTGATCTACGGTAGTTTCTCTTACGTTACCGCAGTCATTACATTCTGTATCGCAGTCACTTGCGTAGTTGTGAGGAGCAGTTCTTTCAGCATCACATACATCGCAATTGGTATCACAATCGTCTGTATATGTGTGATTTGTTGTTCTTACAGCACCGCAAACGTTACAATCGGTATCGCAATCGTTTGTATAGGTGTGTTCTGCTGTAACGTCTCTTACGTCACCGCATTCATTACATTCTGCATCACACTCACCTGAGTAGGTGTGTTCACAACTTGGTGCTTCACCCTGAGCGGTTTTAACAACTGCTAGGTCATCAATGTAAAGTGTACTTGTGCCTTTTTCAGCATCATATTGGTTAGCCTGACCAACCTCAAACTCAATAAAGATTCTAATCTTATCGTTGTTATCTGTAGAGAAGCGTATAACTTCTTCTTGCCATAAACCGTTGCTGTTACCGGGAGCAATTTCTGCAATCATATTACCTGCTTGATAGTAGGTTTGGTCTGCAGTACCAATTGCAATGTATTTAACATTGGAAGCAACGTCGGCTTCGTTGTATTGTAGGTCACCATAAGAAAGGGTTAATAACCATTTTAAGCTTAAGGTGTAATCTGCATACTTATCAACGTCAAGCTCATAGAATAAACCTGCATTGTTTCTATGAGAAACAGCTAACATATGGTTACCTGTTGGAGCATTAGCTGAGGCTGGGTTTCTTGGATAGTTTACACTATCAACAACCATAACCTTACCCCAAGAACCGGTAGAAGCACCGATTGTCCAGCCTTCAGGAGCATCGCCAACAACAAGTTGTTCAAAGCTTGAATCAACAACAATGTTGTTTTCTTTAAATTTAGCTTCAATTATCTTTGTAGCAATTGTTGTTGTAAATATTTCTTCTTCAAAAACTAATGTTTCGCCTTCGTACCAACCGATAAATTCGCCATCTACGTAAGGTTCTGCGGTTAAAGTAACTTGGCTACCTGCATTGGCTTTATATTCAACGTGAGTACCAACTTTTCCGTTAACGTTTACTTTACCGTGGTCACCTGAAACTACGGTTAATGTTTCAACTTCCTTATTAATAACAGGAAGGTCAACTGTAATTTCATAGAATAGTTTTTCTAAGTTTGTTGAATAGTATTCAATGTTTAACTTTTGGCCGTCGGCAGAGAAGTTAAAGTATGCAACTAAACCATAAGCAACGTCTGGTAATGAAGTGTCTTCTCGTAGGTTTTCGTCTCTTGCACGTTCGTCAAGACCTTGACCGTCAATTAGCATTTCAAGAACCTTGTTACCGTTATCGCCATAAGATTCAGTAATTCTTACGCCATCATATTCAATGTGACCAGAAAGAACCATAACGATATTTTCGTGTTTAGAAATGAATTTTGTCCAGATATCAGATGAGTGGTTCAATCCACTTGGTGTACCGTCTGATTTTAAACCTGGGCTGTGTCCGTCGTTTTCGTCAAGTCTTTGACCATTAGATTTTAAGTAACCGTGTGTTGTAACAATTACGTTATAATCGGGGTTAGCTTCAACAATATCTGTTGCCCAAGCCAATACGTCGTCTGTAGCACCATATTGTAGTGTGAAAACTAAATATTTAATTCCGTTAACGGTAAATTTGTGATATGCATTTAGTAGACCGTTATAAGAACCAAGAGCAGTGCTCTTATATTTTTCATAAGGTAGATATGTCTTAAATTCAGTTGAATAGTCATGGTTACCTTGTAAAACTGTATATGGAAGATTTGCAGCATCTAATCTGTCAAACTGTGCGGCGGCTCTTTCATATTCGGTTTTCTTGCTGTTTTCGGTAATGTCGCCTAAGCTTAGAACCATTTGAATATTTTTGCTGTCTTTCTTTGCTAAAATATCGTCATATAATTTAGAATAAGCAGCATTAATATCATAGTCATTATCGTCGGGTATAATATCATCATCGTTAAACTTTTGAGTATCGGGAACAACCGCAAGGCTGTAAGCCGATTCAAATTCTGGTTCTTTATACAAAGTAAAGTGGTCAAAGTAAACTTCTTTGCTGCCGGGCATAGGAATAACAACCTTGCCTGCAGTGTCACCTGTTAAGAAGGTGTATCTAACCTCTGTCCACTCACCGACAACACCCATATTTTTATAGTAAACGTTTGGTGTGTCAATAAATAGGTCGGTAACAACCTGACCTTCTGCTTTGTTTGTAATTAATGTGTTGCTTGTATTGCTTTGTGTACCCTTAATATAAATTTTATCAGCATCAGCAGCAATAAGCGCAGCATCTGGATATGTGTTGTAACCGCCTTCGGTTTCCATATTTGAAGCATCTTGATAATACCAATAACTAAAGTGGTAGGTTGAATTTGCTTCAACGTCATAAACCTTAAAGAAGGTGTGGCCGTTAGTGTGAGGCATAATAGCCTTATTACCGGAATATGACTTATCCATAACAACGTTAGGACCATATGCGGGAGTACCATTTGCAGAGTTTGCAGAACCTGCGCCATAGTACATGGGAACAATGCCACCTTTGGTGCTGTCAATGTTTAAATAAGCTACAGTATCAAGATCAGACCAGGGACTTCTATGACTGTTAGTATCGAATAATAAGCCCACTGAATAATCTTCTAAAGAACCATTTGTATCAATGTTTGTAGCAAAAGCATCAAAACGTGCTTCTAATTGAAGGTAGGTTTCGCTATTATATGTTTCGGTAAAGGTTTCTTCGGTTCGATATAGTTCACCGTTTTTATACCAACCAATAAATTTAGCGTTGGCATAAGGCTTTGCATTGTATGTAATATTGTCACCATTATTTACTTTGCCGGTGCTTACCCAAGCATAACCACCGTTTGTACCGTTGCCAACTGTTGTGGTGGTAACTTCGGGTTGTAATCTTAAGTCTGCATATAAAGAAATATGGTCAATAAATAGTTCGCCGGCATAACTGTTAGAACCATTTTTAGAAAATGCAATTAAAACGTTTTCATAATCGCCGGTATTAAATTTAATTTGTTGTTTAACCCAGGTTCTTGCTGTTTGATTATCATAAGAAACAGGGGTAACTGTTAATGAGGTTTGATTATTCTTTGTTCCGTCAGTAGAGAACACCATGTCGCTAGCGCCCATACCAACAGTACCGTTAGATGCATCTATACCAATAACCTTATAGCCTGTAAGTGCGCCCGCGTCTTGGCTATATGTATAGAAGGTTAGGGTATATTCTTTATTGGGTTCAACCTCAACAACCTTACCAATATAGTGAGAGCCGGTTTTGTGAACTAAGGCTTTGTTGCCGCTATATGCTTTTGCACCGCTTAAAAGAGTGTTTAAAAGGGTATTATCAGCAATGTAACCACGGCCATAGCAAGTACCAACCCAATTTTCAGCATTAATTGTCTGATAATCTGTTGCGTTCCATGTACCCCAAACTAAAACACCCGTAGCACTACCGCTGCCTGGATTTTCTGTAGCAGATGTATATTCTTCAAAACTGCTTTTGGTCCAAGCGTTTTTATAATTTGCATTAAATCTGGCTTCAATATTGCCAGATTCGGTTAAAGCTTCGGTTAAAGTAGCTTCATTAGAAACTAATTCGTTATTTCTGAACCAGCCTGTAAAGGTTGCGTTTTCATAAGGAATTGCTGTAAATACAAAGTTGTTGCCAACTTCTTCAACCCAAGCAACGCCACCGTCTTGTGTGTCGGCGCCGGTTGTGGTTGTTGTAACAACAGGAAGACCAACTTCAACTGTGTATGATACGGTAATATCATCAACAAAGTAACCTTCATAGTCGGTTTTAAAGAAGAATAGTGCCTTTGTAGCGTCGCCATCGGTTGTAAAAGTAAATGAACGATCGTTCCAGGTGGCGTGAGGGTTCTGACTTGCACGATTATTTAATAGCTCAGGAATAGCTGTGTTGTCATAATTTTGAACACCGCTCTTATAGCTAAAGCCTTCTGTAACATCACTAATATCATAAATAATTGCGTTTCTTGCATAGTTAGCAGAACCGCCTAAAGCACAATATTCTTTAAAAGTAAGAGTGTAGGTGGTGTTTGCAGTTACGTCAAAAGCAACACCTATACCGCCCCAAGTAGGAGTTTTTAAATATTGTGTCGTGTTTGTTGTAACAACAGTGTCTGTGTTAGCCGCTACAACGTGATTGGTTTTATTATTTGTGTTTGAAGCAATCCAGCCGCTTTCTGTCGGCAGACCGCCCTTAAAGTAACCGCTGCCGGTTTCGTCGTAGTCTTTCCAAGCTACTTCATAGTCGGCTGCGGGTGCGTCACCTAGATTGTAGTCTTCAAAGTCTTCGCTTAAAACAGTGTATGTAACTGTTTTTGCACTAGTTGGTAATGTGAAAACTACCGAAATAGTGGAAAAGACTAACAATATGCTAAGCAGCACCGAAAGAATTTTCTTCATAAATTTCTCTCCTTTAAAATTTTATATAGTGTACACAATTATACATATTCATTATAAAATATTATTTGGCAAATTGCAATAATAATTATTAAATAATTATTAAAAAAACACACCCAAAACTCGACAATTGGTTTTGGGTGCGAACAAATTATTAAATTTAAACCAAATTATCTTTGAACTCGGCCGCTACCGTCGCCACCGGCAAGTTTTTCAACCTCTGCCACGGTTACACGGTTATAGTCACCATCAATTGAGTGTTTTAGTGCAGATGCGGCAACTGCGAATTCAATGGCATCTTTACTGTTTTTGCCTGTAACTAAAGAGTAAATTAATCCGCCGCCAAAGCTATCTCCACCGCCAACACGGTCAACAATGTGTAGCGCATAGCTTTTAGAGAAGTGATAATCTTCACCGTCATAAAGCATACCTGCCCAGTTGTTATCAGAAGCAGAAATAGAGGTGCGTAATGTAATTGCAACCTTCTTAAAGCCATAGGTGTCAGCAAGTTGTTTTGCAACCGATTTATAGCCTTCGTGGTTTAGTTTGCCACCGTAAATATCGGTGTCAGTAGCTTCAATACCAAATACGTCTTTTGCATCTTCTTCGTTAGCAATACAAACATCAATATACTGTGCTAATTTTGTCATAGCTTCTTTAGCTTCTGCTCTTGTCCAAAGTTTACCACGGTAGTTTAGGTCACAAGAAACGGTAACGCCATGTTTTTTTGCCGCCTTACAAGCATCAATACAAATATCAACAAGATTACCGCCAAGTGCCGGGGTAATACCTGTAAAGTGGAACCACTCTGCGCCTTCAAAAATTTCATCCCAGTTAAAGTCGGCTCTTTCGGCTTCTGCAATAGCAGAATGCTTTCTGTCGTAAATACATACAGAACCGCGTTGTGAAGCGCCTTTTTCCATATAGTAAATACCAACTCTGTCGCCGCCGCGGGTAATTTTAGAAGTGTCAACGCCAAAATATCTTAGGCTGTTAACTGCGCCTTGACCAATTGCATGTGTTGGTAATTTTGTAACGTAAACGCTGTCTAGTCCATAGTTTGCTAAAGATACCGAAACGTTAGCTTCGCCGCCACCAAAGGTAGCAACAAACTGATCGTTCTGGAAAAATCTATGATTCATAGGTGGGTTTAATCTTAGCATTAATTCACCAAAGGTTACAACTTTTTTAGCCATTTTTACGGGCCTCCTTAACGATTTCTACTGATTGTTTGCATAGAGCAATAATTTCATCCCATTTATTGTTGTCAATAAGATCTGCAGTTACCATATAGCTTCCGCCACAAGCACAAATAACAGGACAGCTTAAATATTCTTTTAAATTTTTAAGAGATATGCCGCCTGTTGGCATAACCTTAAACATTGGAAATGGTGCGCTCATAGCCTTAATTTTAGCGAGTCCGCCCGACTGTTCAGCGGGGAAAAACTTTAGCACTTCAAGACCAAATTTATAGGCTGCGTGGTAGTCGGTAGGTGTTGTGCAACCGGGGAAAATAGCAATGTTTTTATCAACACAGTATTTAACAATTTCGGGGTCAAAGCCGGGGGTAACAATAAATTCTGCACCTGCGGCAATGGCTTTATCAACCTGCTCGGTTGTCATAACAGTACCTGCTCCCGCTAAAATTTCAGGACAAGCTTCTTTCATTAGTTTAATAGCGGTATCAGCACCTGCTGCGCGGAAGGTAACTTCTGCAACGGGAAGACCGCCTTTCACCAATGCTTTAGCTAAAGCAGCGGCATCGCGCTCGGGGTTATTAAGTTTAATAACAGGAACAACGCCAATATTAGATATACGTGTATTAATTTCGTTCATAATATTCTCTCCTTTATATTATACACCCGAATAAGCAGAAAATCCGCCATCAACAGGTAAAACAATACCGGTAATAAAACTTGCGGCATCATTATTTAGTAAGAATAACAGTGCGCCCTCAAGCTCGTTGGATAAGCCAAATCGACCCATTGGGGTTGCGGCTAAAATTTTGCCGGTACGGGCTGTTGGGGTACCGTCTTCGTTAAATAAAAGCTTTGCGTTTTGTTTTGTTGAGAAAAAGCCCGGAGCAATAGCGTTTACGCGAATTCCTTCTTTAGAAAAGTGAACTGCAAGCCATTGTGTAAAGTTTGAAATAGCAGCTTTTGCACCAGAATAAGCAGGAATTTTTGTTAGTGGGGTAAAGGCGTTCATAGAAGAAATGTTTAAAATGTTACAACCTACTTTACCAACCATTTGCTTTGCAAAAGCTTGTGTAGGAATAAGTGTACCCAAAAAGTTCAGGTTAAACACAAAACCAACGCCGCTAGCATCTAGATCAAAAAATGTTTTAACATCTTCTGATAAATCTTTTTTATAAAAATATTCTTTATCGGTTGTAGCTTTTGGGTTGTTACCGCCTGCACCGTTAATTAAAATATCACATTCACCAAGCTCGTTTTTTACTTGTTCTGCAACAGCTTCACAAATTTCTTTATCTAATACGTTACAGGAATATGCCTTTGCAATGCCGCCTTCAGCATTAATTTCATCAGCAAAAGCCTTTGCGGCTTCTTCGTTTAAATCAAGCAAAGCAACCTTAGCGCCTGCACGAGCAAGAACCTTAGCAAAGTGTGAGCAAAGCACACCGCCTGCTCCCGTTACAACCGCAACCTTACCTCTTAAATCGGTGTTAATAACATTACTTGTCATAATTATTCTCCTTTCGCTGCTTTTTCGCAGGCTTCAAATAAACCGTTAATATAGGTAGCGCCGAGCGCTCTGTCAAAAAGACCGTAGCCGGGTTTGCCGGTTTCGCCCCAAATCATTCTTCCATGGTCAGGTCTAACGTACCAGCTAAAGTTGTTTTCAGCAAGTACCTTAACAATTTTATAAATATCAAGTGAACCGCAAGAAGATAGGTGAGCTCTTTCTTCAAAAGAACCGTCATCCATAATTTTAACGTTTCTTATATGCATAAATGCAATTCGGTCTTGTTTTACATATTTTTCAACCATTTTAGGAATGTCGTTTGCTTTTGCACAACCTAAAGAACCTGTGCATAGGCAAAGACTGTTAGCGGGACTGTCGTAAATCTTTAAAAATCTGTCTAAAGCGGCTTCGTCGGTAATAATTCTTGGAATTCCAAAAATTGGATATGGCGGATCGTCGGGGTGAATTGCCATTCTAACGCCGCATTCTTCGGCAACCGGAATAACCTTTTTTAAGAATTTTTCAAGGTTGCGCCATAAACCTTCACTACCAATTT
>JAZNNZ010000003.1:0-2112 GCA_045580525.1 Acutalibacteraceae bacterium | reverse complement strand
GATTCGTCAGGAAATTATCGTTATGTTAGTAGCGAATTGCGTGATACAAATAAGCAGGCTTTTTCTCATTTTAGAGATATTTTCTCGCGATATACAAAAAGTGTTGATTTTTCACTTAATGATGTTGTTATTAAGTGTGTTGCCGGAATGGCTTCTAGTGTGTGTGTAGCACTTGATGCTATGTATAGCGATATGATGCTTGGCACAATAGCAGGTGATGATACTGTGTTTGTAGTAACTCGTAGCGAAGCACAGGCAGCACAGCTTACTAATGAACTAAAAAAAATGATGTAAGGTATTTAATATGATAAAATCTTTGCATATAGATAATATAGCGGTAATAGAAAGCACCGATATTGATTTTGAAAATGGATTTAATGTACTTACGGGTGAAACCGGTGCTGGCAAATCAATAATTATAGATGCTATAAACGCCGTTTTAGGTGAGCGTACATCTAAAGACTTAATTAGAACAGGTTGCGATAGAGCGGTTGTTTCTGCTTTGTTTTGTAATTTGTCTTTGTCTGCTAAAAGTAATCTTTTAGGTAATGGCTTTGATGTAGATGATGATGGAAATCTTCTTATAACACGTATTATTACAAATACAGGTGGCTCAATAAAGATTAACGGTAGAGCTGCTACTGCTTCAATTCTTAAAGAAATTTCTAAAGATTTAATTAATATTCACGGCCAACATGATAATCAAAAACTACTTAACCCCGATAATTATTATTTATACCTAGATCTTTTGGCTAATAATATCAACGAGTACAATAACTATAAAACCGAGTTCGATTATTTTAACAAAATACGTCGTGAACTTAATTCGCAAGAAACAGATGAAGGCGAAAAGCAACGCAGAATTGATATATTACAGTATCAAATCAAAGAACTTGAGGATGCGAATATTACTGTAGGTGAATTAGAAGAAATCAGAAAAAAACTTACCATTGCAGAAAATTATGAAAAAACAATGTCGGTACTTACTGAAGCTTCATACTGCTTAGATGGTAGTGATAATTTTGATGGTGCTATATCACTTGTTCGTAACGCTCAAAAATATATCGGTTCAGCAAAGAGTGCTGATTTTGATGCAGTTTTTAATAGATTAGGAGTTGCACTTGAAAATTTATATGATATTTCTGCCGAAATTCGTAATTTTACCGATAATGAAGAACTTCGTGATTTAGATCCCGAAAAATTGCGTGAAAGGCTTGACACATTACGTCGCCTTATGTTAAAATACGGCGGCGATGAAGAGAAAATGCTATCTTTTCTTGAAAATGCAAAATGTGAACTTGACACTATAATATGTTCGGATAAGCGCATAGAAGAATTATCGCATCAACTTGACGAATCTACTGAAAGATTAATTTCGTATGGTGAGGAATTAACATCTACACGAATAAAAGCTGCTGAAAATTTTTCTAAGAGTGTTAGTGATGTATTATCTGGTCTTGATATGCCAAATGTAAAATTTATCGTGAATGTTAATCAAGACAGATATACACGTTATGGATGTAATACCGTAGAATTTTTAATCAGTACGAATGCGGGAGAAGAAGTTAAACCTTTACATAAAATTGCTTCAGGTGGCGAACTTTCGCGAACAATGCTTGCCATTAAAAGTGTTCTTGCTGATAAGGATGACGTTGACACTTTGATTTTTGATGAAATTGATACGGGGATTAGTGGTAGAGCTGCCGATAAAGTTGGATTGCAACTTCAAAAGGTTTCCTATAATCGACAAGTAATATGTGTTACACATTTAGCGCAAATTGCTGCATATGCTGATAATCATTTACTTATCGAAAAAAGTTTTAAAAATGATAAAACATATACAAATGTAATTTCGCTTGATAACGAACAAAAAATAAATGAAATAGCACGCATAATGTCGGGAACAAAAATTACTGAAAATTTATATAATTCAGCAAAAGAATTACTTGATAGGAGTAAAAAATAAAATGGGTATTTATGAAGAACTTATAGCCCGCGGTCTTATAGCGCAGGTTACAGACGAAAAAGAAATAAGAGAAATGGTAAACAACGGTAAGGCAACCTTTTATATTGGTTTCGACCCTACCGCTGACAGTCTTCACGTTGGTCACT
>JAZNNZ010000002.1:0-2149 GCA_045580525.1 Acutalibacteraceae bacterium | reverse complement strand
TAATTGCTTTAAGCATATGCGCACTACTGTTTATTATTGGTTTTATTTTTACCTTTAAGAAAATGTTTTTAACGGGACTAATCATAAACGTTATTTCCACCATTGGATTACTGCTTGGCTTTTTCAGAATAATGACCGACTACATTGATTTAAACGGATTTTTAGACTATTTTGTAAGACACGGTATTCCGCTGCTACTTTATTTAAGTCTGGCGCTGATAGTCGGCATTTTAGGATTTAGAGCCTATTTAAAAGACAAACAGTATTATATTGAATTTACAGATAAAGATTACGTTCCACAATTTAAAGATTAAATTAAAAGACCGAAGAAAAGAATCTTCGGTCCTTTTTTATTTATATAAAGGTCCAAACTTTTCACAAGCACGGTAATCGGCCGATTCTTTGTCCATACCAAAGGCATTCCAAACAGAAGGACGGAATATTTTTTCTTCATCTACGTTATGCATACAAACAGGAATGCGAAGCATTGAGCAAAGTGTTATTATGTCGGCGCCAACGTGACCAAACGAAATTGCTCCGTGATTAGCCCCCCAATTATTCATTACATCGTAAGCTGAATTTATACCGCTTTTAAAGCTCATTCTTGGTGCAAACCAAGTACATGGCCAGGTGTAGTCGGTGCGTTTCCACAGGGTGTTAGAAACCTCTTCGGGTAAATGCACGGTATAGCCTTCAACAATTTGCATAACGGGGCCCATGCCATCAATTAAATTTAGTCTTGCCATTGTTACAGGCATTTCTGCTTTTGTTTCAAAGCGTGAGGAAAAGCCGCCGCCTCTGAAATATCCGTTATCTGCAGGGCACCACTCGGTTGCTTTTAAGCAGTTAGTAATATCATTTTCATCCATTTCATAAAAAGGCTTAATAACAGCATTACCGTCTTTATCTTTGGCTTCGCCACAAGCATCTAAACAACACGCGCCCGAATTAATAAGATGAATAATACCATTAGATTTTAAAGCATTACCCTCTAACTGATAACCCGTTACCCTTTCAACGCTTGGCGTATTCCAACAAGTACGCACGTCTGCGAACATTTGAGCGCGTCCCGTTAAAAGCTTTAATAGTAGCATTGTAACACCGTTTAAAGTATCGTTTTCGGTAGCGAGTATATAAGGCTCTCTTGCCCCTTCCCAGTCAAACGAGCTATTTAATATAGCTTCGGCAAAGTCGGCATTTGGGTAATGGTCGGTCCATTGTCTTTGACCTTGAAAGCCCGCCGCAATTGCATTGTGCCCCAAACTTTCCTCATAAAATTTATCGGCTAATTTTTCATTGCCGCGCATAAGGTCTTTAACAATAATTGCAGTTTTTACAACAAACTCCCAGTCCTTTTGCTTTTGTTCGGAAGTTTTTTGAATGTTTTTAGGATTTTTATCAAAGCCTTCTTTGCAGTTTTCTTTTGTCCATTCTAACGCTTTATTATATTCTTCTTTATCGTAAATTTCGTTATCAATTCGGCGTAATACTTCTACTTCATCTACCGATTCCACACGCATACCAAGATATTTTTCAAAAAATTCAGTGTTTATTATTGAACCTGCAATACCCATACAAATTGAGCCAATTTGCAAATATGAATTACCCTGCATAGATTTAACCGCAACCGCCGCTTTTGCAAATAAAAGCAGTTTTTCTTCTATATCAGGGGAAAGTGGATTATCGTTTAAATCTTTAACGTCTTTACCATAGATGCCAAAGGCGGGTAACCCCTTTTGTGCGTGAGAAGCTAAAACCGATGCTAAATATACAGCGCCCGGTCTTTCGGTACCATTAAAGCCCCAAACAGCTTTAATGGTATCTTTGCACATATCCATAGTTTCGCTGCCATAACACCAACAAGGTGTTACCGAAAGGGTTATTGATACCCCTTGTTTTTTAAAATAATTTTCGCACTCGGCACTTTCGGCTACTCTACCAATTGTGGTTTTATTTATAATTACTTTTACGGGTGAACCATCAGAATATTTTAAATTTTGTTCATAAAGTTCTTTTACTGCTTTTGCCATATTCATAGTTTGTTCTTCTAGGCTTTGTCTAACGCCCAAAACACCTTCACGGGCATCAATACAAGGACGTATGCCAATTACGGGAAAATCAACTCTGCTTCTTTTCATACTGTACTCCT
>JAZNNZ010000001.1:0-2910 GCA_045580525.1 Acutalibacteraceae bacterium | reverse complement strand
AACTAAAATTCTTTATACTCCTAAAACAGGTGACAGCAAAACAGTTACTAATAGCTGGCAATTAAGAGAACTAGAATTTAATTCCGGCAGCTTTACTAAAATTGCAATTCCTTTCTATTATAAGAATGGTTGCGTATATATTGATAACGTAACCATTACAGAAGACAAAGAACTTAACGCAAAAGTTGACGTGGTTGTGGTTGGTAAGGATGATAAAAATGCAGGTACTGCATCGGTAAGCCTTAGCGATGATGAAACCAAAGTTATATACACAGCAACTCCTTTTTTAAATGCAGAATTTTTAGGCTGGTTTAAGGGCGAAGAGCTTTATAATGCAAACGAAAGTTTTGAGCTTAATTATGACGACGCATTAGATTTAACCGCTAAATTTAACTGTTTATATAAAAACGAATTTTTAGGCGGCTATTTTGAAGAACAAAGCATTAATACCGATCTTGTTGAAGGTCAAATCATTAACTCTTCATCAGTACAGGTTGAAGATATATATAAATACACCTTCACATCTACTCCTAACGAAAATGGTTGGATGTCTCATCAAAAAACCTATACACTTCCCGTTGTTATAAAGTCAACCAGCAACAATTCTAACAACAAAGCTATTAAGCTTAATAGTTGGGGAAAATACGGCCGCATTTTAACGGTTGAACCCAATACAACCTATTCTTTCAGCTTTGATTTTTATCAGGTTACGTATAATGAATTTGGTAACTTTAATATTTATGATGCATCAGGTGTTACCGATAATAAATACGTAGGTAGAGATGATACTGCACCTACAGGCACCTTTACTAACGAATTATTATGGACCGATTCGCAAGGCAACTCTTTACCTGCAGTAGGCGACGTTTACCAGCGTTGGTCTACTAAAACCGGTGCTTCTACACATGAATTATGGAGAAATCATACGGTTTATTTTGAAACCGGTGCTTCTACCAATAGAATATTAATTACCTGGGCCCCTGAAGGCTCAGAACCTATGTATTTAGATAATATTACTTTATCTACACATACACACGTTTATGACAATGATTGTGATGAAGAATGTAACCTTTGTAAATGCACAAGAGTAGCTATGCATAATTGGAGCGATTGGCGGACAATAGAACCAGCCACCTGCTCATCAGTTCTTGTTGAATACAGATATTGTTTAAATGAATGTTCAACAGGATATGAATACAGATATGGCGATCCTGATCCTAACGTTCACGCTTGGCAAGAATGGACAGAAACCACACCGGGCACATGCACAACACCATCTATTAGCGCAAGAGTTTGTAGCTATGATTCCTCTCATATTCAAACAAAAACAGGTGAAACTAACCCGGATAATCATGTTTATGATGATAATACTGACACAGATTGTAATAACTGCGGTACAATAAGAGAAATCACCTTAACTCCCGCAGAAATTATTAATGCAGCTTATGCATTAGGTGCAGGTGAAAGCCTGGAAGGCACTTATACCTTAACCGGTATTATTACAGAAGTTAATGCAGCATTTAGCTCTACATACAACAACATCACCGTTACCATCCTTGTTGAAAATTTAGGCGATAAGAAAATTCAATGCTTACGTCTAAAGAAGGGTGACGCTACAACTGATGTTGATGTTTCTGCTTTAGCAGTTGGCGACACAATTACAGTTTCCGGTACATTAAAGAACTACAATGGTACTATCGAATTTGATTCCGGTTGTACATTAGATAGCGTTAAGAAGGCTTCTGACATTGTTGCAGAGCTTTATGCATTAACAGCAGGTCAATCCTTAACAGGTAAATATGCTCTAACTGGCGTTATCTCCAGCATCGCTACTGCTTGGAGCGATCAATACAGCAACATTTCTGTTAAAATGATCGTTAACGGCGATGAAGCACATCCTGTTCTAGCATTCAGAATTAAAGGTAAAGATGCAGACGGCGAAGTTATTGACGATGTTAAAAACTTAGCAGTTGGCGATACAATTACCATTTACGGTACATTAAAGAGATACAACGACATCTATGAATTTGATTCAGGTTGTGAATTAGTAGCAGTTACCAAAGCTCCTGTTGTTGAAGCAGGCGATACCGTTAAAACCTTAAGCATTGCTGATTATGCAACAGCAAATAACTGGAGCAATGGTGTTGTATATAACACAATTAATGCTAATGATTACATTACCATTACCGCCAACAAGACAACAAGTAGCTATAATAATACCGGTAAATATTACACAAGTAATAATACTTGGAGAGCGTATCAAAGCGAAGGTTCTGAAATCACTATTACGGCAACAACAAACAAAACCATTACCTCTGTTAAATTTATTTATGTTGCTAAGAACTCAGGTACATTAACATTAAATGGTGCTGCTGTTGCTTCTGACGCAGTTACAACCGTTAATGCTAATACAATTACATTTAGCGTAGGTAACACAGGCACAGCAACTAATGGTAATATTCAAATTACCGCAATAGAAGTTGCATATACAGACAACTCAACCGGTGGCGAAACACCATCTTGCTCGCACTCATATGATAACGATTGCGATGATACTTGTAACAGTTGTGGTGAAGTAAGAACAGCTCCACACACCTACGCAGGTGACTGCGACATAGAGTGTAATAATTGCGGTAATGTAAGGACAACATCGGCTTCTCACGTATATAGTCACGACCTTGATGCAACCTGTAATATTTGTGGCGCAATAAGAGAAGTTTCTTCACAAAATTTAACCATTATAGCCGATGAAATTAACGGTGTTGCGGGTACAACGGTTGATGTTATAGTAACCATGTCCAACAATACAGAATTTGGTGCTTTAGCGTACCATTTAAATTTTGATAATACAAAGCTAACATTAGTTTCTGTAGATAAGTCACTTGTATTACCTGAAGGTTATGAAAATGA